>QNAV01000166.1:0-3660 GCA_003641585.1 Thermotoga sp.
CAAATTTGCGCGAATGATAGCGAGATTTACTTGCTATCGGAAGTCATTTCAATCACTTTGAAACCTTCCATCATCTCTCGACGCTGGCAGTTTGTTCACATTTTTTTCAAGCCATCCTATTTTACTGACTGCCCTTGCATCAAACTCAGGAACATATGGTTTAATATCCAAGAGAGGTGTCCCATCTACAATGTCTACATCCTGGATGTATAAAATGTTTTTCTCAATTTTAATCAATCTTACTATAGAAATGCCGATTGGATTTGGCCTACTTGGAGCCCTTGTTGAGAAAACCCCACGTATTTGATGATCCATAAATGGTATTACTTTTAAAGATGATTTTTTAGATAAATGAAAGTGATATATCAAAATGATATGAGAAAAGCCATCAAGATCTTTCAAACCCTCAACATATTCCGGGAATACCTCAACTGATCCATCGACTCCCTCAGCAGCTGTGGGTTGTATAGGTGTTCCTCTTGGCTTTTTGAACGGAGAATGAATGATTCCTATTGGCTTGTACTTTATCTCGTCCATAATTTCATCTCTACTAACATTCGGATCTAAAAATTCCATAGTTTATTCCCTCCTGTATGTTTAAATTTTGCACCCCTCTGCTCTAAGCAAGGTTGTGTAATGTTGTAAAAGTGAAATGAGCCCTAC
The DNA here is from genome assembly GCA_003641585.1 of Thermotoga sp. Taxonomy (GTDB): domain Bacteria; phylum Thermotogota; class Thermotogae; order Thermotogales; family Thermotogaceae; genus 4484-232. The sequence continues at coordinate 664 of QNAV01000166.1, forward strand.
TCCTGGATGGGGGAACAGGGCCATAGGCAAAAACACTTCAGAAAGAGGGTTATAGCTGTGAACATGGTTATTCCCGAAAAAATTATACACCGGTTTCTTGAAGGTAAGGAAAGGGGAATAAGACAGCTCGTGACATACTCCCTCAAGCTTTTCCAGCGGAGTTCTTCCTCCCATACCTATTCGATCCCCCATATACGCCATCTCTATGCCTTTACCAAAAACTCTTCCCAGCTCCTGCTCGTTCTTCCTAAGAGACCAATCCCTCGCTTTTCTTATCGTGTTCCTTGGTATGCCAAGAATCCTTGCATCTTCTGATACATTCCCATCACTTTACTTTATTACCTGTGTTAATATCTTCATATCCATCCAGGGTATTTAGAACATGATGATTTGACAAGAGAAAAAAAGAATGATAATATTTTTAAACGGAATGGGTGCGTAGCTCAGTGGGAGAGCGCTTCCTTGACGAGGAAGAGGTCGCAGGTTCAATCCCTGCCGCACCCACCACAGGGGGAGGTTCCCGCTTCCCCCTTTTTTCTTTTCAATATGAGCACCTCGGTGTCTCCATAGCGTTTTTCTTTATAAACAAAGAGAAGCTCTGGAAGTGATATCCCCTCTCCCTTTCGTTTCTCAACAATGATTACACCATCTTCTTTTAAGATGTTTTCCTTCAAAATCAAATCTAGAACTTCTGGTATTATGTCCATGTCATACGGTGGATCCATGAAAACAACGTCGAACTGGTCTTTGCACCTTTTCAGGTATTCTCTCGCATCACTTCTAACTATCTCGAAGCTTTCCTTTATTTTTCTGGAATTTCTTTTACAAACCCCCGTAGATCTTGTCGATATATCGACCGCCACAACTTTTTTGGCACCTCTACTGATCGCTTCGAGAGAGACAATACAGCTTCCACAGAAAAGATCCAGAAAATCTTTCCCTTCAACATCGACCATATCGAATATGGCTTTTCTGACAATAGAAGTTGTGGGACGGGTGTTCAGTCCCGGAACGGTATGAAGTTTTAAACCCCTGTATTTTCCACCCGTTATTGAAACCATTAAAAAAAGAAGCCCCATGGGGGCTTCTTCATTCTTCCTCCTCTTTCAAGTATTCTTCTATCTTTTGCGTTGCTTCCTTTATTGCTTCATCCATAGTTTGCTTTCCGTATATCACGTTACTTACCATGTTTCCAACGACCGTTCTGATCTCGTACCAAACACCTATCTGTGGATCGAACACGCCGTTTGGGATCTGAGAAAGTGGTATCTCGACCATTGGATCTTGAGCGGCGTATTCCTTCCACACTTTGGTTTCAAGAGCGGATTTTCTAACGGGAACGTATCCTGTCTTTATAGCCCAGTAAGCTGTTATCTCTGGAGATGTCAGAAATTTCATGAATTCCCATGCAGCTTTCTTTTCTTCTTCGGATGCTGTGTTGAACATAATAACATCGGTTCCGGCAAATGGGACTTTTCTGGTCTTCCAAACAGGAACAGGAGCCCATGTCCACTCATGCTTTCCTTTCGATGCTCTCTCAACATAGGGTTTCCCAGCGATTGATCCTATGTACATCGCGACCTTTCCTTCTCCAAAGGGTCCACTGAGGTATCCTCCCTGGACATACGCCACCTTGTAAGTGTTCGCAAGATCGTAGAGGAATTTGAGAGCTTCCCTTGCTTCAGGCGTATCGAGATTCGGCACCCACTTCCCATCCACCTTCTTGAGGATCGATCCACCGTTCAGACTCAGGAATATCTGGAAAGTATCAACTGTTGGTCTCAGACCGAACCCGTACTGATCAATTACTCCATCTCCATCGAAATCCTGCGTTAGCATCATGGCAGCTTTCAGAAACCCTGGAACAGTTTCAGGTATATCGACACCGGCGAGCGTCAGAGCATCGGTGTTGACGAAGAGAACGTAAAGCGATTTGTTGAAAGGAAGGGCGTATATGTCCTCTCCCCACATGCAGTTTAGCCTGAAGGGTTCCCAAATATCTTCCCATTCTTCCTTGGTGAAACCTATCTCGGGATCGAATACGAATTCGTTGAGCTTTTGAACGACTCCCGCCTTTATCAACTTTGCCGTCCAGTTGGAATAGGCTTGGGATATGGTTGGGAGTTCACCAGATTGGGCGGCTGCAAGGAGTTTTTGAGATAGCGTTCCATAGTTTCCAACGTAAACTCCTTCGACCACTATATCCGGATGTTGTTCGTTGAAGAGCTTTATGATCTCGGTAAGGGCTTCTCCGTGTCCACCACCCATGGCATGCCAGAAAGTGACTTTAACGACGGAAAAAGCCAAGCTCATCACAAGAATCATTACAAGAAAAACAAGCGATTTCTTCATGATATCCCTCCTCTTCCAAATTTCTGCAGGAAAATTATATCATCAAACCCCATACCATACTTACCTTTTCCTCCAGCTCCTCCAAGGTTCCGTTGTTGGTTACAACGATACCCATAGGCTTCACATCTTCCTGGAGAGAGAGTCTTCTCCTTATCTCATCATCCGAAAAACCTTTCTTTTTCATCCTTTCAAATATCTTTTCTTCATCCGCCACAACGGTTATTATATAATCACAAAGAGAATCCAGTTTCATTCTCTTTAAAATCGCCGCTTCTAAAACCACGATTCCCTCGAGTTTCTCTATGAGCTCTCTAACCTTCTCGACCATTCTCGGATGAAGTATCCTTTCCAACTCTCTGAGGCGTTCTTCAGAGGAGAAAACGATGTTTCCAAGAATCTTTCTGTTCACTCTTCCGTTTTCAAAAATCTCCCCACCAAAAACTCTCAACAACTTCCTTTTCACTTCCTCATCTTCTAGAACTTCATGTCCTATCTCATCAACTTTTATAACTTTCGCTCCTCTCTTTTCCAGAATCTTTGCCACGGTCGATTTACCGCTTCCAAACTTTCCAGTGACTCCTATGACCACCTTCATACGATTCTCTTTCCCTTCACCTTCATCATTTTGAATTCCTCATGGGATAC
>QNAV01000167.1:0-3642 GCA_003641585.1 Thermotoga sp.
ACGGTGGAGATACTTCCAGGGCTTGTTGCCCCCAAGATCGCTTTGAAGCTTCCAAGAAGGAATATGACGATAATAGCTGCTGGCCTCATAGAAACCGTCGAGGAAGCAAAAAACCTGTTAAAACATGTTGATGCTATATCGACGAGCTCCAAGACGATATGGGATTCAATTACCTGAAGTCTTCTCTCCAACACTTCTTGTTATCACCACATTTACGTTCGTTTTAAAGATGTTTCGAACTACTACATCACCTATATTGACAGGTGCTTTCACTTTTACATCCTTCAAAATCTTCATCAGTTCGAATATATACTTTTTTGGGATAGGACCATCTGTTTTGACTGAAGCGAGGGGGAGTTCCCCATTTAGTACCTTCACACTTGTTGTCACAACCCTTTTAGGATCTTTGATTTCATCTTCTGCATATTTCTTTCCTCTGGGACATCTGTTCCCACTAACACTCAATATGTTACCTTCCTCATCGAGTTCTATCCTGATTTTACATCCCAAAGGGCACAGGACACATACCACTTCCCTACTCTTCACTTTCACTCCTCCTTGATGAAAACTTTCAACTTCTCTGAGGCGTTTATTCTGCTCTTTGGTATTTTTATTCTTATCATCTCGCTGGGTACAAGGTTCTCGATTTTTCTCTCCAAAACTCCTTCGACGATTAATATCCCCTTTTCTATAGGTTTTCTCACACGAATATACATCGTCAGATCTTCAAGGGGATCAAACCATTTTGGAAACAATATCCCGATGTTTTCCCCAGCTTCCACGTTTACCCTCGCTCTTCCCACATCTTTTCCATCAATATACCTCACAGCACTTCTTCCAGCTATCTCTCCCTCATACGTCACATAATCCACAAGATCGTATATTACAGTGCTGTTACCCGCTGCGAAGATCCATGAGACGGAAGTTTGACCTGTGTTGGAAACGGCGAATCCCTTGGATGATCGATCTATCTCGACAAAATCCGAAACCAATTCAACTTGAGGGATCAAACCCACTGAGAGAACCAGCGTATCCACTTTGAAGATTCTTTCCGTTCCTGGGATGGGATTGTACTTTTCATCGACACTCGCTACGACCACTTCCTCAAGCCTCTCTTTACCTCTCACTTCAACAACCGTACTGGAGAGGAATAAAGGTATATCGAAATCCTCCAAACATTGAACAACGTTTCTCAGCAATCCTCCTGGATAAGGAAGCCTTTCAACAACTCCCACAACTTCCATTCCTTCAAGTGTTAATCTTCTCGCCATTATGAGTCCTATATCCCCCGATCCTAATATCAAAGCTCTCTTCCCCGGTAGTCTGTTCTCTATGTTTATCAACCTCTGTACAACACCGGCAGTGTATATTCCGGAGGGTCTATCTCCTGGTATCAGGAGAGATCCAAAAGGTCTTTCACGTGCGCCCGTAGCCAGTATCAACGATTTGGGGTGAATCTTCTCGATACCTTTTTTAGAGACAACGATCACTTCTCTCTTTTTAACATCCACCTCCAAGACGAATTTTTCCACGCAGGTATCTATACCCGACCTTTCCAGTTTTTCCCTGAATATCTCAGCGTACTCTGGCCCTGTGAGTTCCCTTTTGAAATAATGAAGTCCAAACCCGTTGTGAATACACTGATTCAATATTCCTCCTGCTCTATCTTCTCTCTCCACAAGGAGAACCTTTGCCCCCTGTTCTGCGGCAGCAAGTGCGGCCGCCATGCCAGCAGCCCCTGCTCCAATCACGAGGACGTCCACATTCTTCATTCCCTAACCCTCCCATCGATCAACCAGCTCTTTCTCGATTTGAGAAGTATTTCTGATTCATCTAAACCAAGTTCTCTGGCGAGTATCTTCAATATCCTGGTCATGCAGAATCCCCCCTGACATTTTCCAAACATGGCTCTGGTTCTGAATTTTATACCATCCAATGTTCTTGCCCCTCTTTTTATAGCTTCCACTATCTCCCTTTCAGTAACTTTGTTGCAATAACAAACGATTTTACCTGCCAAGGGATCCTTTTTTATCCATTCGTTCCATTCATCTAGAGGAAGATCTGCGAATCTGATAATACCTTTTCTGATCGGGTTGAAATTCTCTTTCCTTTTAAGTTCGATCTTGAGATCTTCCTGTATTATCTTTTCGACGACGTATTTAGCTATAGCGGGGGCTGCTGTTAATCCTGGCGATCTCATGGCCATGACGTTTATGAATCCCCAAATTCTCTCACTCGCTTTTATGAAGAAATCTCTTTGAGGGCTTTCGGGCCTTAATCCTGCAAATGTCTTTATGGCATAAGAAAGATCTATTCCTGGAACCATCTTCTTGGTTTTTTCTACAACCTCCTTCAATCCTTCTCTGGTCGTCGCCAGGTCCCTCTTTCTGTCCCTTGATAAATCCATCGCGGTTGGTCCAAGAAGGATCCCCCCATCTACAGTTGGTAGAACCAAGATACCCTTTGATATATCTGTCGGTGTTGGAAAGATGATTCTTCTCACAAGATTCCCTACGCTTTTGTCTAAGAGTATGTATTCTCCTTTTCTTGGATATATGGGTGTGTATTCTGCTCCGGCCATCTTGGCTATCTCATCTGCAAACAATCCCGCACAGTTCACAATCACATCTGCTTTGTATTCTCCCCTCTCAGTTACCACCTTTTTTACCCTGGATTTCTCAACAACTATATCGACGACTTTCTCATCAAGGTGAAGTTTTAAACCGTTATCTAGCGCGTTTTCTACCGCAGCGATCGCGACCATCCAAGGTTCTGTTATACCTGCAGTCGGAGCCCACAGTGATGCTTTGACCAGGGGGCTCAACCCCGGTTCTTTATCGAGAGTTTCGTCTCTGTCCAGTATTTTGAGATTCGGCACACCGTTTTCCTCACCCTGTTTCAACAGCTTTTTCAGCACTCTGATTTCTTCATCACTGAAGGCCACAACAAGGGAACCTATTCTTTCCAGTTCAAAGTCCAGCTCTTCGGAGAGCTCAGTATACATCTTGTTCCCCATAGCGCAGAACCGAGCTCTAACACTCCCCGGTGGGTCATCGTAACCTGCATGAATGATGGCGGAATTCGCCTTGGTTACACCCCATCCAACATCCATCTCTTTCTCTATGAGGATAACTTCCACATCGTATTTTGTAAGCTCCCGCGCTGTCAACGATCCCACGATCCCCGCTCCGATCACTACTATTCTCAACATGTCACCTCCTAAAAAACAAAGAGAGCCACATTCCCGAAAGGGAAATGTGGCTCTCTCCTCACTCTCCGCCACATGAGCAATTATAACATAGACGATGGTGGATCTATGAACTTTTTTCCATGACTTCCTTGCATCTCTCTTCGAATTCGTTCAAAGCCGATATCAGATCCTCCGACATTCTTTTTGCTTCCTCCCAAAACTTCTGAGCCTTTTCTCTATCCCCGTTCCCGACACTCCTCAATATCTCCGAACCCATCCTGTGGAGTTCTTCATGAATGTTTCCTATCTTCTCCCATATTTCTTTAACATCAGGAGGTGGTACCATCGACTTGTAGAATATTCCAAAACCACATTTTTGAGGATCCGTTTCTATATCGAACGTTCCGTTGGATAGCACGGTCTCGAGTTTCTCCATCCATTCTCTGTGGGAT
>QNAV01000168.1:0-3616 GCA_003641585.1 Thermotoga sp.
TAGTCATGATTCTGGCACCCAGCTACAGAGAATCTGCTGTCGTCATGCCATTCCTGGTTCTGATACCTGTCATGACGACCATTTCCACGGTAACCGGTATAGGGATCTCTCTTAAGAGAAGAACGGAGTTTCATACTCTGGTAACGGGCTTGACAGCCCTTTTGAATTTCACAGGAAACGTCATTCTGGTACCAAAATACGGTGCAATCGGTGCATCCATAGCGACAGGTGTGTCCTACATTTTCATGTTCGTATTGAGAACCTTCATCTCTCATAAACTGTTTCCTGTTAATTACCCTTTTTCTTTCATCTTTTCGAACATCCTTTTGGTGTCTCTTTCCGCTTTTGTGAACCTTCTCCCTTGGTTCTACGTTTCAATGATCCTACAGGTTGGAATATTTTCGCTTCTCGTTTTAATAAACATCAGAAACATTATTCTTCTTCTGAGGGCGGGCATGAATATTTTGAAAAAGATAAGGAAGAAGATGGTGAAATAACACCCATCAATTACTTTAAGGTGGACTTTTAACAAAATTTGTGTACAATATCCTAAAGGATCCGGTATGAACACGAAACTGAAAGGAGGAAATTATATGAAAGTGACGATGGATATGATCAAAAAACTGAGAGAGATGACAGGAGCAGGTGTCATGGATTGCAGGAAAGCCTTGGAAGAGTCGGAAGGAGACATAGAAAAAGCCATAGAGATTTTGAGGAAAAAAGGTGCCGCGGTTGCAGCCAAGAGAGCGGGAAGAGCGACAAAGGAAGGCTGGATCGCTTCTTACATTCACTTCAACGGCAGAGTAGGAACGATGGTCGAACTGAACTGTGAAACGGATTTCGTTGCAAGAACGGATGAATTCAAAGAACTTGCATACAACCTTGCAAAGCACATCACCGCCATGGCTCCAAGGTTTATCTCCAGAGAAACTGTTCCTCAAGAGGTTATAGAGAAAGAGAAAGAGATATACAGAGAGCAGCTTAGGAATTCGGGGAAACCAGAAAACGTTGTGGAGAAGATCATAGAAGGAAAATTGGAAAAGTTCTTTGAAGAGAACTGTCTTTATGAACAGAATTATATATTCGATGATAAAAGGAAAGTCAAGGATGTAATAAACGATCTAATAGCCAAAACAGGAGAGAACATTAGAGTTTCAAGATTTGTGAGATTCGAATTGGGAGAAGAAGGGTGAGCTGAAAAGCTCACCCTGTTTTTTAAATCAGGGGGGATGACTCTTGTACAAAAGAGTCCTCATTAAATTGAGTGGGGAGGTATTGAGTGGTGAGGGAGAGAAGGGTTTCAGAGAGGAGAAAATCTCTTATCTCGTCTCTGAGATAAAGGAAGTTTCAAGGTATGGTGTCGCCCTTGGGATGGTTATAGGGGCAGGTAACATATTCAGAGGGGAAGAGCTCAAAAATCTAAGAAGAACTATAGCAGATCACATAGGTATGCTTGGAACGGTTATAAATGCTCTTTATTTGAAAGATTCTCTTGAGAAGAACGATGTGAAAACGGTTGTTGTCTCACAGATTGTGACCCTTCCATCTATAAGACCCATACACTACGATGATATCGAGCTCTATTTTGATGCTGGATACGTGGTTATATTCTCAGGGGGAACGAGCAATCCCTTCTTCACGACGGATACCGCCGCTGCGCTGAGGGCAGTGGAGATGGGAGCGGAACTTTTGATAAAGGCCACAAAAGTGGATGGAATATATGACAGCGATCCAAGGAAGAATCCAAACGCCAGAAAAATAGATAGGATAACCTATGATGAGGCTATAAAGAGGAATTTAAAGATAATGGATACGGAAGCTTTCGCTATATGCAGAAGATACTCCCTTCCGATAGTTGTTTTGAATTTCTTCGAAGAAGGGAACCTTAAAAAAGCAATAATGGGTGAACAAGTTGGAAGTATTGTGGTTCCCAAATAATCAATCAATGTATTTACCTTTAGTTTCAATACCGAGTGCCATGACCACGATACCTGCTACGATGGACATAACAGAAAGCCATAGGAAGATATGAGGTAGCGATGCTCCCACCTTGAGCATATAACCTGTGTAGTACGGAGCAATTATTCCAGCGATCCTTGCCATAACACCTGCTGACCCATTTCCAGTTCCTCTGAAAGGTGTGGGATAGAGCTCGGGAGTGTAAGCGTAGACAAGTCCCCAAACACCCAGACAGAAGAAGGATAGAATGAGAGCCATGGTCACGAGAAGGAAAGTACTCGAGACGTATCCCCAAAACAGCGAGGATATCCCCATACCTATGAAATATATTGTCAGGGATCTTTTTCTTCCAATTTTCTCTATGAAATAAGCTGCTGAAAGGTATCCTGGAAGCTGCGCTACCATCATGAAGAACGTGAACCATAAGGACCTTGCAGAGCTTATCCCCTGTGATGCGAATATCTTTGGCGCCCATGTGAAGAGGGCATAGTACACGAAGCTTACTACGAACCAGGATATCCATATCATCACGGTTCTTTTCAGGTATTTTTTCTTGAGTATCGAAAGAACGGAATACCTTTCTCGCGAAACATCCACGCTCTCTTTCACTTCAACTCCCAGAACTCTCTCCAGTTTTTTCTTTCCACCCTTTATATATGCGTACTTAGGAGTTTCTGGTAGGGATAGGAATACCGGTACGAGTGCGTAGGCTACAAAAAACGATAGGAAACTCCATCTCCAGCCTAGAGATTCTCTGGTTAGAACCGAGAAGATCCCTATAGCTATACTTCCTATTGCCCAACTAGCTTCAAGGAGAACCAGGTACCTTCCTCTTATTCGGTACGTTGTGAATTCAGAAAGATAGGCGTTAACAGATGGCATCAAACCACCATAACCAAAACCTGCCAGTATTCTGAAAATCATGAAAAATTCTGGTGACCTTGCAAACCCCAATAAGAAGGTGAAGGTTATGGTTGATAAGAGGTAAACCAAGTTAGAAATCTTTCTTCCCAGAAGATCCGCGACGAAACCTGACGATAGCGCTCCAATGAGCATACCGATGAAAGTCGAACTGGCGATAGCCCCTGCCATAGTTGTAGAGAGCTTCCATTCGTCTATAAGGCCTGGAAGTGTGAAAGAAAGAACCATGACACCAGCCGCATCCACTATCCATGCGAGAGAACTCAGGACAAGTAGCAGTCTTTGCTTTTCCTTGGGAACGTATTTGGCAACTGCTTCGTCTATTCTCATTCTTTACACCTCCTTTAGCATCTCCTCCCTCAGAAGATATCCCTTTTCACTCAAAGCTTTTAAAATTTTCTTGAAAGCTTCTTCATCTTTGACCTCTATGGTATGAAGATGCACTCCGTCTGAGAGCGAAAGCAAGGGTTCTGCTTTTGCAGATACCAGAAGGCTCACGAATTTTACGACATCCTCCTCAGTTGAAACATCTATCATTCCTCTTATTTCACCGTACACAGGATGTTCCACTATCACGTCACACACTTTTCCTCCAAGTTTCACAATGGTCATTAATTCATCGTATATATCTTCCTTCCGATGCTTCACCGCTATCAACTTTTTGTTACCACTCTCACCTTTCAGCACATATCCTCTTGGTGTTGCCACAACGTTGTATCCTTCTTCTTTCATGAAA
>QNAV01000169.1:0-3566 GCA_003641585.1 Thermotoga sp.
CAATACAGGCTGGAGAGAACCCAAGGATCCTGGAGGAAAAATTGAAGTCATTCCTCAGCGAATCCGATAAGAAAGTCTATGAGGCGGCCTCCCAGGAGGCAGTTGCTTGATGGCAAAGAAGCGTGAGGGGAGAAGGGGTTCACCCGCATGGATGACAACCTATGGAGACATGGTGACACTGCTTTTGACGTTCTTTGTCGCGCTTGTAGCCATGTCCACCATCAGTCCTGGAAAGTTCCAGCAAGTTGCTGTTGGCTTGAGAATCGCTTTATCCGGTAAACCTCCAAGTGTTTTGATGGGAGGAAGGAGCTTAAGTGAAGAACCACTCATAACTTCCAAAAGAGGAGTATATCAGGAACTCATAAGGATAATGGAGGAATATAAGGGGAAGATCACTATAGAAGAGAGAGATGAAGGAACCTTGATAATTTTGAGGAATATGGCGTTTTTCTACACGGGGAGTGCGAAACTGACGAAAGAAGCGAAGGAACTTCTTGCAAAGATAGGTCAGATAATAATAGAACACACAACGAATGTTCTGGAAGTTTACGGATACACAGATGATAGGCCTGTTCTTCCAAACTCCATATATAGATCCAACTGGCACCTTGGAGCGGCAAGAGCCGCGAGTGTCGTCTACTTCTTCTTGAATGAATTGAAGAGAAAAAGAACCATAGAGAGACTTGCAGATATAAAGATGGGAAGGTTCGATCCAGATTTCTTCTACGATCCCGACAGATTCGTTCCAATAGCTGTTGGGGATAAAGCCATAGTCAAAGCGATAAAGGCTTTGCAGGATCAGATAAACGCAGAGAAAATATTGCTTGAGGAAAAACTCAGAAAGGGTGAGATAAGTCAAATAGAATGGAGAAAAAAGGTAGAAGAACTCGATAGGGAATACGAAACAAAACTCAATGAATTGAGAAAGATGTACAGAAGGGTAGATATTCTGATAAAGAGGGAGAAGAAATGATCAGGAGGTGTCAGCGTGCCTGAAGAAGCAGGAAGAGAAAAGAAGAAAAGAATGGGAGGGCTTCTAACATCTATAATAGTCCCCTTGATTGTCTCTGTGGCTGTTTACTTCACTCTACCGATGTTTCTGGGGAGTAACAAAGGAGGGAAAGAAGGGGAAGGACAACGGGTTCAGCCTGCTCCTGTGGAGATAAAGGCCGTTTTGATACAGCCAGGAACCTACCAAACGTTCATGTTGAAGGGTGGGAAAGAGGTTGCGGTCATAGACTCTCTCTCCTTTAAAGTGGGAAGTGATGCTTGCAGGGCCGCCATAGCTGAGAAGAAAGACGAGATAATGGATGCCTTGATGATGATATTCATGGGGAAGGAGAGAAGCGAGCTAAGCACAGTTACAGGTGTAGAGCTTTTGAAAAAACAAATAAGAGAAGCTGTCAATACGATAACGGGGTTTGTAGGTGACAAAGAAAAATATGGGGTCATAAGTGTGTTTCTGTATATAAAGGCGTTTAGTAGTGTGGAGTGAGGTGAGGGAAGTGTCAGACTCCGATGTTCTCAGCCAAGAGGAGATAAACGAGTTAGTTCAGGCCTTATTGAGCGGGCAAATAAGTCCCGAACAGGTTAAAGAGAAAGAAGAGGAGAAGAAAATAAAACCATACGATTTCAAGAGACCCAGTAAATTTTCAAAAGAGCAGATGAGAACGTTCCAGATGATCCACGAAAACTTCGCAAGGAGCTTATCAACCTTCCTGTCTGGAAGGTTAAGGAGTTTTGTCGATGTCACTCTTTCCAGTGTGGATCAGATAACCTATGAAGAATTCATAAAATCTCTACTCAATCCCTCGTTCATCGTCGTGTTCTCAGGGGATAATCTTGAGGGGAATGCCGTCTTTGAAATGGGACTCGACATATTCTACACGATGCTGGATATGATAATGGGAGGACCAGGAGAGAAGCCTTTGAACAGGAGTCCAACCGATATAGAGATATCCGTTATGAGAAGAGAAATAATGAACATGCTGACTATACTCGCACAAGCTTGGAGTGATATTCAGTCTTTCATTCCGACAATTGAGAACATAGAAAGTAATCCACAATTCGTTCAGATAGTTCCGCCAAACGAGATGGTACTTCTCATAACCGTTGCCGTTTCAATAGGAGAGACATCGAGCTTTATAAATATATGCTGGCCATCATCACTGCTTGAGCCTTTCTCCGATAAACTCAGCGCTAGATATTGGTTCGCAACAGCGAAAAAGGAAGAAGCGAGGAAGAAGGAGGAAATCGAAAAACTCGAGAAAAGCATAAGGAACGTGATGATCGATCTTGTTGCGATCCTTGGTGAAACAACCCTGAGTTTGAAAGATATTTTGGAGCTTGAGGTGGGAGACGTCATAAGGTTGAACACACATTTCGATGAAGAAATATCCATCGCTGTAGATGGAGTGGAAAAATTCAGAGGGATACCTGGAAGACATAAGGGAAACTACGCTGTAAGGATAACGAAGGTCACCGGGGAGGTGATCGAAAGTGAGTGAAAATGAATACCTGTCTCAGGAAGAGCTGGATCAACTTTTAAAATCCATGAATGAAAGCGAAAAAGTGCTAACCGATGCTGAAATGGACATGATAGGTGAGATAGGAAACATCGCAATGGGCTCTGCTGCAACCACACTTTCCGTCATCCTAGGTAGGGATGTCAGGATAACAGTTCCAAATGTTGAGGAATTGAAACTCAAGGAAGTTAAGAATAGATTCTCAGGGGAGCAGGTTGTGGTGACTGTTCAATACACAGAAGGACTCGATGGAATGAATGTTCTGGTTCTCACTAAGAACGTGGTAGTTAGGATTGCCGATCTCATGATGGGAGGTACAGGAGAGGTTGAAGGGGAAGAACTCGATGAAATAAAACTCAGTGCCGTTTCCGAAGCGATGAATCAGATGATGGGATCGTCTGCAACATCCCTGTCCGAGCTTCTCAGTGCAAGAATAAGCATATCTCCTCCAAAAGTTGAATTGATAAATTTCGATGATCCCAACGTGTCTTTCCCGCCTGTTGTTGACGATCCCGAAAAGAAAGTGGCGCTGGTTGAGTTCTCTCTGGAGATAGAAGGATTACCCAAGGGAACGTTCTTCCAAGTTATAAGTGCGGAACTCGTGAAAAAGATGTATCGAATGTTTTCATCTGCGAGGGGTGTTGAGGAGAAAAAAGAAGAAGCGCCGAAGGTGGAAGAAACACAGCCTGTGAAAAAGGAAAGAAAAGAAGAAGTCAAAAAGGTTGAACCAGTCCAATTCCCTGAGCTTAAAGAGGAAAAGGAGATAGCACTCGATAAAGAAATTTATGGAAAGTTAGAGCTTCTTTTCGATGTTCCTCTCAGGGTAACGGTGGAACTTGGCCGAACGAAGATGACACTCAAACAAATTCTGGATCTTGCTCCTGGATCTCTGGTGGAGCTGGATAAACTGACAGGTGAACCTGTGGATATCTTGGTTAACGGAAAACTCATTGCACGAGGAGAAGTTGTTGTCATCGACGAGAACTTCGGTGTTAGAATAACGGAAATCGTGAGCCCCAGGGAGAGATTGTATGCCTTACG
>QNAV01000170.1:0-3529 GCA_003641585.1 Thermotoga sp.
AACGGACGGAGAAAGCATAATAGCTGTTGGGGGAATCATGGGAGCTGAAAATTCCGGTATAAAAGAGGATACTAAAGATGTTTTGCTCGAGGTTGCACACTTTGACCATGTTAGGATAAGAAGGTCCAGGAAGAATCTGGGTATAAACACGGAGTCTTCCTACAGGTTCGAAAGAGGGGTCGATCCCGAGAACAACCTCTACGTCATGGAAAGGCTCGTTGAATTGATTCAAAAACTTTCCGGTGGGATCGCAACTGAGGGCGTTGTCGATGTTATCGCAAGGAAGGTGGAAAGAAAAAAGATACTGGTCAGGAAAGAAAGAGTTGAAAAGATACTGGGTAAGAAAATGGAAAATGGCGAAATCGAGAGGATCTTTAAAGGTCTTGAAATCTCTTTCGAAAGAGTTGAAAAAGGATGGGAAGTTTTGCCTCCCAGTTTCAGGCCAGATCTTGAAAGAGAGATAGATCTGATAGAGGAGATAGGAAGAATCCATGGTTACGATAAGATTCCATCTCAACCGCTTTCAAGGCTTTCCGACACCATCGGATGGGACGATTGGAGAATTTTCAGAAGGGATCTGGAAGAGCTCATGAAAGCTCACGGCTTCGATCAGGTCGTCACGTTCTCTTTCGTAGATTCCGAGAAGGTTGAAAAGGTTGGCCTCATGGATGAAACGGTCAAACTTTTAAATCCCATATCTTCCGACCTGGATGTAATGAGACCTTCGCTTTTCTACAGCCTCATGGATGTTCTATCCGGTAACTACAAAAGGCAGAACAAGAACGTGAAACTCTTCGAGATAGGAAAGGTCTTCTCGAAGAAAGGAAAAAACATTGTCGAAGTGGAAAAACTCGGTGCGATTGCTGTTGGTCTTGAAAATCCAGAGGACTACACAGACAGAAGGAACGTGAGTTTCTATTCCCTCAAAGGAGTTATCGACGATATATTTGAAAGGATGGGAGTGAATGCAAGATACATTCCATCGAAGCTAAAAGGATTTTTCGATATGAGAACAGCGAAGATCACGGTGGGCGATGAGGAAATAGGATTCCTCGGTATGGTCGATCCCGATGTTCTCGACATGTACGACGTGAAGGATGAGGTTTACTTTTTCGAAATAAATCTTGAAACTCTCTACCGCCTGAGAGAGCGGGGACCGAAATATGAGCCAACTCCCAAATTTCCTTACATAAGAAGGGATGTCTCGTTCCTTGTACCCTTCGGTTTTGAATCTTCAAGAGTCATTGAAGAACTCAAAAGAGTTGGGAAAGATCTTGTGGAGAAAGTCGGTGTATCGGATGTCTACAAAGGGAAAGGAATTCCTCAGGATCATATAAGCGTTACTTTCTATGTCATATTCAGATCGAAAGACAGAACGCTGACGGACGATGAGGTGAACGATCTGTTTCAGAAGATGGTGGAAAGCGTTGAGAAGAATCTGGCTATCAAGAAGAGGTATTGATGGAGGAAGAACTTTGAGGATAGATCTTGTTGATGTTAGTTATTCCTATCACCCGGGAACTCCTCTTGAAAAACTAGCGGTTCGGGGAATAAACCTCTCCATTGAAGAAGGGGAGACACTTCTTGTTCTGGGAAAAACGGGTTCGGGAAAGAGTACGCTTCTTCAGATAATCGCAAGCCTTTTGGAGCCACAGGATGGAACGGTTCTGTACGATGGTGTTCATAAGAGAGGATACGAGATCAGAAGGAGAATCGGATTCGCCTTCCAGATGCCAGAGGATCAGTTCTTTGCGGAAAATGTTTTTGAAGAGGTGGCTTTTGCTTTCAGAAATTTTTTCCCAGGAAAAGATCCAAAACCTTTCGTGGAGAAAGCGCTGAATCTGGTTGGCATGGATCTTGACCGTGTAGGGAACCGCTCTCCTTTCACGCTCTCAGGAGGTGAGGGAAGAAGAGTCGCCCTTGCATCGATCCTTGTGCACGATCCCGAGGTTCTGGTTTTGGATGAACCGTTGGTAATGCTGGATAAGAAAGGGAAAGAGATGATACTGGATGCTTTAAAGAGGTGGAAAAGCCTTGGTAAGACGCTGATCATAGCGACACATGAACTGGACTGGTTGCTGCCCATTGCAGACAGAATCGTTCTGATGGAAGATGGGGAAATATCGTTAAATACGGATGTGAAAAGTTTCCTCATGCAGAATTTGAAAAGTTTTACAACTTCAAAATCCAGGGTGTACGCGGAACTCTTGAGGAAAAACATCGATCCTTTCAGTATGAGCTACGATGAGCTCATAAAATATGTGTGTTGGGGGGAAAGTTTTGAGGCTCGATAAGTTTTTGAAAAACACAGGTATCATAAAAAGAAGATCTCTGGCTCAGGAGGTGATAAAAGGAGGCAGGGTTCTCATAAATGGAAGGCCTGCAAAACCTTCGACCGACGTGAAAGATGGGGATATCATAGTCGTGAATCTTCCGAAAAGAAAGGTGAGAATAAAAGCGGTGGGAGAAGGAGGTTTTGAAATACTGGAAGAGAGTTGTTAATACAGCTGTTCCAGAGAAAAGATGTCTCTTCTTTCACCTTCAAGTTCAACGATCAACCTATCTGGCAGGATTTTCACGATTTTCGCCTTCTTTGTGAAACCTCCCACTTTTATATCTATACTGCTACCTTCTTTGAACGTTAAAAGCCCTTTCCATACCTTTGTCAGCGCTTCCGGTTTTTTCCTGTACTTGTTTATGTTCTTCCAAACCTTACTCAGGATCCTTCTCATGAGGGGTATAATATCCCACCTCCTGTTAGTTAATTCACAAAGGCTCACAGCCTTTTCTCTGATCTCATCGGGTATTTCGTTGTTGACATTGAGACCAACTCCAACTATCACCGCTTTCACGATCTCATCTGTTAATATGGTTTCTGTAAGTATCCCCCCAAGTTTTTTGTTCCAGACGTAGATGTCGTTCGGCCACTTTATTTTGGTTTTGACCTCGATGTCACTTAAAACCTGAACGATGGATACTGAAAAGAGCTTGGTGTAGAAATTGGGATCGAGGATCTTTCTCGGTTTGAAAAGAACCGAAAACCAAAGCCCCCCTCTTGGAGATATCCAGCTTCTCCCCATCCTTCCCTTTCCCTTGGTCTGCTCAAGAGCTATCACGACTGCTCCATCGTGGAGTTTCTCCCACTCTCTTTTCATGAATTCGTTCGTGGAATCAAGAACATCGTAAGCGATTATCTCTTCACCGAGCAAATGTATCACCTCTTTAAAGAATATACCATTATTTCCTGCGTTATCAAACTTTGGGAAAAATTCTAACATAAAAAGATTTCAAATTGCAATGGTTTACAATGTATCGTAAATATCCTTGAAAATGAAGTATTTGAACATCACATCCTGCCAGATTCATTAAGCTTGAAAAGAAGTTTATAAGAAAAAACTTAAACCCCCTGGGAACACCAGGGGGTTTAAGTTTTGGAATTATCTATTAAATAGTATAGTTGGCAATTTTCCAAGATCACCAGAACCTACTACCAGTTGCGGTGATAGTTATAGCTTGAGTAGTTGTAGAT
>QNAV01000171.1:0-3528 GCA_003641585.1 Thermotoga sp.
GGCATAGACCATCACAACAAGACCGGGGCTGCAGTAACCACATTGATCCGCTCCTTCCTGAGCCAGTTTTTCTGCAAATTCTCTCATCTCATTTTCTATACCTTCAACCGTCGTTATTTCATGACCGTGGGCTTTTCCCGCAAGTACAATACAGGAGAGAACGGGTACACCATCCATGAGTACAGTACACGCACCGCACGTTCCCGTATCACAACCCTTCTTCACGGAGAGATAACCATTTCTTCTCAGAACATCGAGCAAAGTATCGGAGGGATCGACCTCAAAAACCTTCTTTTCACCATTCACAGTCATTTCAACCTTCATAGTTTAAAACCTCCTCAAGAGCCCTCTTGAATAGAACCCCGGCAAGATGTTTTCTGTATTCTCCTGAGGCCCTGAAATCGTCTCCAAATTCGATTTCTGAGAGGAGAATTCCCGTTGCTCTCTTTAGATGTTTGAAAGGTTCATCGACGGAGTTGAGAAACTCCACAGTTTTTTTTGCTGGTTTCGCGACACCGGGTCTTGCACCAACAGCTAATTTGAAGTCCTTCCCTTTCTTACATGATAGAGAAAGATTTAAAAGTGAGAAATCGTAGAGGGAATTTCTCAAAAATTGAAAGGATGTTTCCCTTCTTTCCTTTTTTATCGATATCTTGACCAAAATGTCCTTCCCGATCTTCGTTTTGAGGAAATCTTCAAGCTTCATCTTTCCGGATTTGTAAAGGTGAACATCCACGTTCAAAGCGAGAAGCCCCGTTATGAAATCGGAAAACCCCCATTTGGGAAATATCGTTCCGCCGACCGTTGCGATGTTTCTCAATTGGACTGACCATATGATGCCAACGAATCTTGGTATGTAACCACGATACAATTTCTTTAGAACATCGTTTCTTTCCAATTCACCAAGGGTAACCATGGATCCAATGTCGACAGCATCTTCCTTCTCTTCTATAAAATCGAGCCCAACGTCTTGAAGATCGACAACGGTATCTATCTCCTTGAAAGAAAGTCTCAGAAAGGATCCACCACCCAGGACTACGGCCCTTTCGTTCTCCGATATTATCCTGTACGCTTCTTCCAACGTATGGGGCCTGACATAATTCTTTATTCTCAAGGTATCTCCCCCTTGAAGTTGAAATAAGCTTTCAGAGGTAGATTTCTCACAAGCTTTTTTCTGTAATTGGCACTGGCCCTTATATCCGTGATCGGTTTTGAGAGTTTTTCGTATTCCTTACCGATTTTCTCAAAGGTGTCCTGAGAAAACTTTTCACCCCTCATACGTTCTTCGACTTCTCTACTTCTGAGAATCGTGGGTGCAACGGAGCCGAAAGCTACTCTTACATCTTCTATCACGTTTTCTCTCCTTTTGATGAGGATCCCAACGCTGGCTATCGAGATCACCATCGCATTCCTTGATCCAACTTTTTCGAAATATCCTTCATATCCTTGAAGATACGGAATTTTTAGAGCGTATATGAACTCATCCTCACCCAGATCCAACTTCCCTGGTCCTTTCACAAGTTCAGATATTTTGACTTCCCGCATGGTGGGGGCGATCACACACGATGCTTCATATAGATAAAGAGAGAGCAAAAAATCCCCTGCAGGAGAGGCGTTTCCAACGTTTCCAACAGGGGTCCCTCTGTTCCTTATTTGAGGAGATCCAACGGTTTTGACGATTTTGAAAATGAGTGGAAAATGTTTTTTCACAACCTCCGATTTCAGAAGATCTCTGTACGTGGTGTTCATGTAAATCGTTAGGAACTTCCCATCGAAATCTATCTTTCCCGTTTCCACACCTTTGGTATCAACCAAAAGGTGTGGATTAATGACTTTGTTTCTTATTTTTACAAAGACATCGGTTCCACCGGCAAAAAGAGTCCCCCCTGCTTTTTTGGCTTTAGATATCTCCACAATATCTCTGGGCTTCACATAGTCGAATCTCATGGTTTCCCTCCTTGAATCTTCAGCATCTTAACAGCTTCCTTCACCGCTTCCACTATCTTTAAGTATCCTGTACACCTACAGAGATTTCCCTCGAGTGCTTCCTTTATTTCCTCATCCGTTGGATCCGGGTTTTCATTCAAAAGAGCTTTAACGGACATGATGAAACCGGGTGTGCAGAACCCACACTGAATTGCTCCTTTCCTTATGAAAGCGTCCTGGATGATAGTGTCTCCCTTCTCAACCAATCCTTCAAGAGTCCATACATCTTTTCCATCCAGTTCAACTGCGAGCATGAGACAGGAAGGAATGTTCTTTCCATCCACTATTATTGTGCATGCTCCACATTCCCCTTCACCGCATCCTTCTTTAACCGACATGAGCCTCAGATCATCCCTCAGGAAATCCAGAGCTCTCTTATACGGTGGAACATCAGCACTCATTTCCTTTCCATTGATCCTGAAATTTATCCTCATCCTCTATCACCTCTCTGACACTTTCAAGATCAGGTTTCACCGGTTTCAAATCAACAAGCTTCTCAACGGCTTTGATATCTTTTAAACCATTTCCCGTTACCATGAGGCATACCGTATCTTCTTTTTTGAAAAAACCTCTTTCCACTAATTTCTTCATACCAGCGTAAGGAACAGCGCCTGCAGGTTCTGCGAATATTCCCGTCTTTTCCGCAAGTTCCTTTACAGATAGCAGTATCTCCTCATCCGATACCGTTATGAAAAATCCCCCACTTCTTTTGACGTATTTGCAGGCCTTTATGACATCTCTGGGTTTTCCGACGGAGATGCTGTCTGCAACTGTCTCAGCGATCACATCGTGAGGTTTGAAGGGTTCACCACCCTCAAAAGCCCTCTTAACAGCATCAGCACCTTCAGCTTGAACGCCTATTATCCTTGGTATTCTATCCACGAGACCTATCATGTAAAGATCGAAGAATCCTTTGTAAATAGAGCTTATCACTGTCCCATCGCCAACCCCTACCATTATAAAATCCGGCACTTTCCAATCGTTCTGCACAGCTATCTCCATGGCCCCAGTTTTCTTCCCTTCCAGAAGATAAGGGTTTATAGCGGAATTTCTCGAGTACCACCCTTTTTCTTCTCCTATCCTCATGGATATATCGAATGCGGTATCGTAACTCCCATCTATGGCTATGACACACGCACCATACACGAAAAGCTGAGAGATCTTCGCTATGGGGGCTTTTGCAGGTAAAAAGATGTAAGTTTTCAGGTCAGTTGGTGCTGAAAGACCGGCTAGAGAACTCGCAGCGTTTCCTGTTGAAGCACAGTATATGGTATCGAACCCTTTTTCATAGGCTTTCGCTATGGCAACGACAGTAGCCCTATCCTTGTAAGATCCCGTTGGATTTCCCCCGTCGTACTTTACGAGAAGGTCCCCTAAACCGAATCTTTTCCCCAAATCCTTGAATGAGTAGAGAGGAGTTCCTCCTATCTTCAGCGGGACTTTGTAACAGTCTCCTGGGAGCGGTAGAAGAGGCAAGAACTGCCAGATATCACCTTCCTTTGAAAGATCCGATCTTTTGAGTTTTATCTCATCGTAGTCGTA
>QNAV01000172.1:0-3523 GCA_003641585.1 Thermotoga sp.
AATAAGTACGGCCCCGGTGAGAATGATAACCCTGGTTTCCCTTGAAAGTTCCGTGACGAGATCTCTTCCAAGATTTTCTTTGGATGCGGCTCTTGACACGATTATACCAGTTGCTGTCGATACGAGAAGTGCCGGAATCTGTGTCACAAGACCATCACCGACTG
The DNA here is from genome assembly GCA_003641585.1 of Thermotoga sp. Lineage (GTDB taxonomy): Bacteria > Thermotogota > Thermotogae > Thermotogales > Thermotogaceae > 4484-232. The sequence continues at coordinate 165 of QNAV01000172.1, forward strand.
TAAGAAGGGTGTACTCTTGGGCAGCTTCTCCAAGCGTCATACCGTGTTTTATGACTCCTATGATTAATCCTCCTATTATGTTCACGAAAACTATAATGATGCTTGCGATCGCATCCCCCCTTACGAATTTGCTCGCTCCATCCATGGCACCATAAAAATCTGCCTCTCTGCGGATTTCCTCCCTTCTTCTCCTTGCCTCCTCTTCCGTTATCAATCCTGCGTTCAGATCCGCATCAACGCTCATCTGTTTTCCAGGCATGGCATCCAATGTGAACCTTGCAGCAACCTCCGCGATTCTCTCGGCACCCCTTGTTATGACTATAAACTGAATGATGACGAGTATGAGAAAGATTATGAGTCCAACGATGTAGTCTCCTCTCACAACGAACTGACCGAAGGTTCTAATGACCTTTCCCTGGAAATTCTTTCCCTCAAGCAATATCAATCTCGTTGAGGCAACATTCAGACTCAACCTGAAGAGAGTGACAATAAGCAATATAGTCGGAAAGGATGACAGTTCCAGAGCGTGTTTCACGTACATGGTTGAAAACAGGATGATCATGGACAGAGATATGTTGAGAAGCTGGAAAAAATCCAACATTCTATCCGGTATGGGTATTATCATCAGCAGTATCAAGGAAACTATGAGAATCGCAACAACAATGTCGATATATTTCATCGGATCACCCCTTCAGGGAGTAAACATAAGCCAGAACTTCCGCCACTATTCTGTATAGATTCGGTGGTATCTCCTCTCCTATTTCTACCTCTCTGTACAAACGTCTTGCAAGTTCTGGATTTCTGACAATAGGAACATCGTTTTCCCTCGCTATCTCGATGATTTTTTTTGCTATCTCATCCGCACCTTTTGCAACGACGACGGGAGCGTTCATCTCATCTGGATCGTATTTCAAGGCAACCGCGTAATGCTCCGGGTTGGTTATAACCACATCAGCTTGTGGAACCATCGCCATCATCCTTCTTCTCAAGATTTCAAGCATCATGGTTCTCTGCCTTCTTCTGACCAAAGGATGTCCCTCAACTTCCTTCATTTCCTCTTTCAATTCATATCTTGTCATCATTATGCTCTTCTCAAATTCCCATCTTTGATACATGTAATCGAAAATGGAGAGCACCAAGAGAGCTATACCACTTTTCAAGGCCAATTCGTATATGAATTTCCACAACAGCACAGATGATTCCATAAGATCCATATCCGGGTATAGAACCATTTCCCCCCATCTCTTCCTTATGACCGTATAGGCAACGTATCCAACTATCACAACTTTCAGAATCGCCTTCAAAAGTTCCACCACAGATCTGAGCGAGAACATCCTCTTGAAACCCTCAACAGGATTTATTCTGTTCAGATCCAGTTTCAAAGGCTTAAAAGATATCAAAAACCTGGTCTGCAGCGCCCCAGTGAGGATGCTTATACTCATCCCACTTGCAAAGAGAATGAGCAATATCTTGGCTACTTCCCCAAACCCGCCGATGGTCTTTGTAAAAGTTCCTTGGAAATCCTCTATTTCCAGATAGAATACGTTCTTCATACCATCTATCAGACCAAAAACGAGCTTTGATCCGAGAAACCCCAATATAGCCACCATGAAGAGGAATACAACGGCAAGGTTGAGTTCCCTCGATACAGGGACTCTACCTTCTTCCCTGACTCTTCTTCTTTTTCTAGGAGTTGGCCTTTCGGTTCTATCCGGATCTGCGAAAAGCTGCAGGTCTATACTCCAAGGAGCTTCTCCAATGTTTTTGAAATCAAGACACTCAACTTCGCGGCCATTTCCGCCCATATAGGTATCATCCCCAGGAAAAGGATGAAACCGACCAAAGTTTTCAATGGTAGTCCCACCATGAAAACGTTCATCTGGGGTATCAATCTTGAGACGATTCCCAAGGCGATCGTTGTGATCAGCATGAAGCCTATCATCGGAAGCCCTATCTTAAGGAGTATGTAGAAAAATTCCGAACTTTTGTCTAGGATGAATTCGAAAAAGTTTCCTTTTATCTCCAGAAGGTTTACAGGAAACACTTTGAAAGAATCCGATATCCCTTGAAACAGAAGCAGATGTCCATTCAAGATCACGAAAACGGTGAGAGCGATCACGTACATGAATTCCCCTATTATCGGTGTCTCTTCCATGGTGGGATCAACCGTCGTGGCGACTGCAAATCCCATCTGTATGCTGAAAACACTTCCACTCCCCGCAAAAGCTGCAAGCGGCAGAAGAGCCAAAAAGCCTATACCCAGCCCAACTATGAAATTCAGCAGGATGTTCAACGCGATCGTTACAACCGGTGTATTCAGTGGGATCTCCCCTTGGACATTCGAAAGGAGTGTCCAGCTGAGAAATAATGAGAGCCATATCTTAACCACCATGGGTATGTACCAACCCGAGAAATAGGGTGCTATTACGATTAAACCAACCATTCTGGAGAGGATCATCATCCATACCAAGAACTTTCTCTCCAGAAATTCAAGGATGCTTTCCATCCGCCCACCTCGTGCTGATTATACAACATACACGGGTTATTGCTGATCGACGATTAGGGTATGGGGATTAGAGAATAGGGTGTAGTACCCTAGCACCGAGTACCGATCAGCGGATAGCGACCACGAATTTTGAAGCAGCATCAGATGTAGTATAATAACGGATCGATGTTCACCAGACTGAAGGATGGAGGAGGAGTGAAACATGAAAGAAGTTTTGAAGAAACTGGAAGGTAAGAGGGTTTCAATTTTGGTGGGAATACCAAGCTATAACAATGCTGAAACCATATCACATGTCGCAAAAACAGCTTCTGAAGGAATTGTGAAGTATTTCAATGGAGATGGTCTGATAGTGAACTCAGATGGAGACTCCAGCGATGGCACACGGGAGGTTTTCATGTCAACGGAAACCGATGTTGAGAAATACAGTTTCGTCTACGAAGGAATTCCCGGAAAGGGAAGCGCTATAAAAGCCATATTTGAAGTTGCTAAGATCGTTGATGCCGATGCTGTTGTTCTTTTGGACGCCGATTTGAGGAGTGTCCAACCCTGGTGGGTAGAAAGACTCGCAAAACCTATCCTGGATGGAAAAGCTTCATACGTTGCTCCTCATTATCTTAGGCATAAATACGATGGGACGATAACGAACAACGTATGTTATCCCCTGACGAGTGCGCTTTATGGCAAAAAGATCCGTCAACCCATAGGAGGAGATTTCGGAATATCGGGTGAGCTGGTTAGTATATACCTTTCAAAACCAGAAAGTGTTTGGAAGAGTGATGTTGCTAGATTCGGTATAGATATATGGATGACGACAATCGCGGTGAACGAATCGAAAAATGGAGTCGTTCAAGCA
>QNAV01000173.1:0-3520 GCA_003641585.1 Thermotoga sp.
AAGCCCAAACAAGGGGAAATATGGTTAAAGAAATCAGCATCAAAATAGCCGGTAAGATCAAAAGTATCGGTATGTACTTTTTCCTCTTCATTTCTTTCTCCCTTCTGAAAGCCACCGATGCCTCTAAGGCATCGGTGGCGATATGTCACTTTCCTTGCAAGATTTCGTTGACTTTCTTCGCTGCTTTATCTAAAACCTCTTTCGCTGAAACCTTATCGTAGTTCATGACGTACTCCTGAATGGCATCTCTTATGATCTCCGCTATCTTCGGATATTCAGGGATGGTTGGTCTGAATCTGGCGTGTTTCAGAGCTTCTTTGATCAAACCAGCATACGGAAGGTTATCTATAGTGTGGAGCGCACTTTTGACCGTCGGGATACCACTCTTTCCAGTTCCTTCCACGTTCCATCCCTCAGGGCCAGTGATGTAATAAATGAACTCCAAGGCTAGATCAGGATGTTTTGAGAATTTGCTGATGCACCATATGTATCCTCCAGCAACCGTTGTCCCTCTTTCTCCACCTTCTGGAGCTGGTATGAGAGCTGCCCCAAATTTCTTTACGAATTCTTCCTGAGTCATCCCGACGTTCTTAGCTGTCGATGTACCAAGCCAGTGACCATTTCCAAGTGATATGACGAACTTTCCGTTCAAGAACGCTTCATCGTAAACAGCACCGTTTGGTGGGCTCAAGACGTCTTCAGGTGATACCATACCGTTTTTGAGGAACCATCCATAGAATTCAAGAGCTTTGACACCCGGTTCTTCGTTGAAAACAGCTCTTGTTTCATCTTCAGAGAGAATATCTCCACCAGCAGCCCAGAGATAATCGTACCATCTAGAATTCGTGTGCTCTGAATTTCCCGCCATGAATCCAACAGGTTTTACTCCTTCCGGTAAAAGATTCTCCTTCTCTTTTATCATCTTTGCGTACTTCTTAACATCATCCCATGTCTCTATCTTCACGTTCTCTATACCAAGTTTCTTCATGAGCTCCTTGTTCCAGAAGATGAGTCTGATATCGGTACTCGCGTAAAGTCCGAGTGTTTTCCCTTTCTCTGCATATTTCTCCATCAAAGCCCTGAAAGAAGGTAGCCAATCGTCGTATCCCTTGATTTTACTCTTGTCGATCTGCATTATCATATCTTTGAACTCGCCTATCCAGATGTGGTCGACTGTCATAACGTCTATAGGTTCTTTCCTTGAAAGCCTTATAGCTAGTTGTGTTCTCGTTTCATTGTACTCATAGAGGTGGTATTCAATGGTTATATCCAGTTCTGGATGATTCTCTTGAAGTTTCTTCCAAGCCCACTCTATCTCTTCCTTGGCCCAGGTTCTGCTTATGACTCTGAGTGTGACCTTCTGCTTTGCAAAGCCTACGGTTCCAATAATCGACGCTAAAGCGAGCACTACCAACAGCAAAAGCCAAACTCTCTTCATACTACCACCCTCCTAAAGTACGGAGATTTTGAATTTCAAAGCTTCCCTGCAACAACAACCTCCCCCACATTCTTTAAATCCAATTTCTCATTCGTTATGAGGATCTCATCTCCCTTCCATTCCCTTATCAAAATTGCGGAGGTTTTCCCATATTTCGTTTTATCTGCGAGAACGTAAACCTCCCTTGCGTGATCCATTATCTTCCTTTTGAATTGGGCTTCGAACAGCTCGGATACATAGCATCCTCGATCATCGAAACCACTTATCCCCATGAAGGCTTTCATTATCATGAACCTTCCTATATCTGGCTCTGGATCGATGAAGTTCATCGTTCTTTTCTTGAACTCTCCTCCCATAACGTAGACAGGAATATATTGAACATCTGAAAGCGTGTTCAAAACGTAGAGTGAATTGGTAACAACAATGCATTCGATCCTCTGAATCGTCAACTCTTCAACGAACATAAGAGTGGTGCTACCAGAATCAACAAAGATAACGTCACCTTCCCTAACGAATTCCACAGCTTTTTTGGCGATAGCTCTTTTCAATTCGGGAAATAAGGAAGTTCTTTTTTGATAGAGTGGATCGAATCTCTGCTTGCTCATAGCACCTCCATGTGTTCTGTATATGAGGCCTTGAGATTCGAGGTGTCTCAGATCGTTTCTCACAGTCGAAGGAGAAACTCCTAATTCTCTCGCTATCTCTTTCACACCCATACTACCGTTCATCTCAAGAAGCTTTATGATTCTCCTCCTTCTCTCTTCAGCAAACATCTTTCACCCCACCAGATTCTTGTAGATTTCAAATATCTTCGTGGCGATGTTCCTCCAATAGTAAGCTTTCGCTGACTCTTTCGCGTTTTTCTTTATTCTGTTCTTCTCACTCTCTGGCAGTGTTAGAATCTTCCATATTTTCTTTGCCGTCTTCTCCTCATTCAGAGGATCGATCAAAAAACCATTCCAACCATCTTTTACGATTTCTCTAGGGCCCCCATGAACTGTAGCTGCAACTATCGCACCGATAGAGAGTCCCTCAACAACTACGAGGCCAAAAGGTTCATAAAGTGATGGAACCACCAGCACATCCCCTACCGATAGAAAAATTGGTAAGAAATTTCTTTCAAATCTGCTGATTATCTCAACGGTATCTGAAAGACCAAGATGATGTATCAGGTTTTTCAGATTCTCTTTTTCTCTCTTTTCTTCTGGATCTTCCTCTTCATCTTTCCCTCCACTTATGACCAACCTCACCTTTTTATTGTGCCTTTTTGTTATATTCTTGAGAATGTGAACAGCTCTCACCAGTTCTCTGAAACCTTTTCGTTTGTCTATCCTTCCAAGGGATATAAGGAGATAATCGGCACCTTTTAAAAATTTTCTCCTGTAGGATTCGATTTCATCTTCACTCGGCACTTTGAGTTCCTCGGTTCCAGCTGGAACAACCACGATTTTATCCGGAGGAACACTGTAAAGCCTTGAGATGTCTTTTCTTTCGATTTCAGTGAGAGCCACTATCAAATCCACGTTCTTCACGATTCTTTCTTCATTTTTTATCCTTTCTCTGTAATCACTCCTTATCACATTCGCCTTCAATTTCCCAATAGAATGAAACGTGAAAACATGGGGAACCTTGAAATATTCTTGGATCCTTAAACCAACCACCCCGCCATCCCAATAGTGAGAATGAATCACATCGGGAGGATTGTCCTCTAACTTTTCTATGAGACGTTCCGAAAACTCGTCAAGGTAAGGAGAAAGCTTTTCTTTTCTTATGAATTCTTCAGGACCGGCTGGTATCCTCAGAACTTTTACTTTGGAATCTATCGAATCAAAAAGATTCTTTCCCCTGTACCATCTTGTAAAAACGATCACTTCATCAACACCGTCTAAGAAGCTCAGATGCCTTGCCAATTCTTTTTCGTAGACACATTGTCCTCCAGAGTCTGGTGTTCCAAGTTCTGCCAAAGGATCGCTGTGAGGTGAAATGAAAACAACTCTCAACTCGATCACCCAACAAATAATACCACAATTTGACATAAAATGTCAATAAACAACAAAAAATGATAAGATGTGATAAAAAATA
>QNAV01000174.1:0-3512 GCA_003641585.1 Thermotoga sp.
AGTTAGATGGCATGCGAGAGCTGGGCAAGGCGCCAAAAGCGCGTCACAAATGCTTGCAGAATCTGCTTTAGAAGTTGGTAAATATGTGCAGGCTTTTCCGGAATATGGAGCTGAAAGAAAAGGTGCACCCATGCGAGCTTTCAACAGAATAGGTGATATTCCGATTCTTATCAGATCTTCCATAGAGAATCCTGATGTTGTGGTCGTCATCGATGATACGCTTCTTGGAAATCCCGCAATAACGGATGGCCTCACGGAGGAAGGAATTCTTCTGGTAAACACCGTAAGAGGTGTGGACTACGTTAGAGAGAAAACAGGGTTTAAGGGAAAGATATGCGTTGTCAAGGCTACAGATATTGCCCTTGAAGAGATCAAAAGAGGTATACCAAATACCGCTATGTTGGGAGCTCTGGTCAAGATCACAGGAGTTGTTCCTCTCGAATCCATTGAAAAGAGGATAGAAGAAATGTTCGGTGGAAAGTTCACAAAAGAAGTGGTAGAAGCGAACAAGAGAGCCCTCAAAAGAGGTTACGAAGAAGTCGTATGTTCGTAAGGAGGTGAAGGAATGGCACTTAAAGGATGGAAAGACATACCTATAGGTGGTGTTATCGATGAACCTGGGAAAGCAAGGGAGTACAAAACGGGAACATGGAGGGTTTTGAGGCCAGTTCTTCATGAGGATAAATGTATCCACTGTATGTTCTGCTGGCTTTACTGTCCAGATCTCGCCATAGTACAGGAACAGGGAAGGATGAAAGGATTCGACTTTGACTATTGTAAGGGTTGTGGACTCTGCGCGAATGTCTGTCCAGCGAAAGCCATAGAGATGAAACCAGAAACGGAGTTTTTAAAATGAGGGGTGATGAGAATGGAGAAAGTATATGAAAAGAAGGCTCTTACAGGTGCGGAGGCTGTCGCATATGCCATGAAACAGATAAATCCGGATGTTGTGGCAGCGTATCCCATAACGCCTCAGACACCCATAGTGGAGTACTTTGCAAAATTCGTTGCTGACGGTGAAGTGGATACTGAGATGATACCTGTTGAAAGTGAGCACAGCGCTATGAGTGCAGTCGTTGGAGCGGCCGCTGCTGGTGCAAGAGCTATGACAGCGACCAGCGCAAACGGTCTCGCTCTCATGCACGAAATCGTCTACATAGCCGCATCAACTAGACTTCCAATAGTCATGCCGGTTGTGAACAGAGCTTTGAGTGCTCCAATAAATATCCACTGTGATCACAGTGATGCTATGGCTGAGAGGGATTCTGGTTGGATTCAGTTCTACGTTGAAAACAATCAGGAGGCGTACGATTTAACGATACTTGCTGTGAAACTGGCTGAACATGAAGATGTGAGACTTCCCGTTATGGTGAACCTGGATGGTTTCATCATATCGCACGGTGTGGAACCGGTAGAGTTATATCCTGATGACCTTGTGAAGAATTCGTTGGTGAGCCAAAACCACTGTATCCACTTTTAGATACCGAGCATCCCGTCACTTATGGCCCCCTGGATCTTTACGACTACTACTTTGAGCACAAAAGACAGCAGATAGAAGCTATGGATAATGTGAAAAAGATCTTCCCGAAGGTAGCAGAAGAATTTGAAAGGACTTTTGGTAAAAAGTACGATTTCGTGGAGCAGTACAAACTCGATGATGCCGATTATGTCATGGTGGCTCTAGGTTCTACAAACAGTACGATAAAGTACGTTGTTGATTGGTTGAGAGAAGAAGGTTTCAAAGTAGGTCTTCTTAAGGTATGGATGTTCAGACCTTTCCCAAAAGAGCAGATACAGTCCATTCTGGTGGGAAGAAAAGGTGTGATCGTTCTGGATAGATCTGCTTCCTTTGGAGCGGAACCGCCACTTTACGAAGCCATAAAATCCGCACTCTACGAAGCAGCTGTGAGACCTGCTCTTGGATCTTACATATACGGTCTTGGAGGAAGAGATATAAAAGCTGAGGAGATAAGAAAAGCCTTTGAGGATGCCATAAACGGAAACCTCATAGTTGACGAACAGAGGTTCCTGGGGCTGAGAGAATGAGGAGGTGTGAGTATGCCAGTTAACCTTATGCAGCTTGCAAAGGAATTCGATAAAAAGGATCCGGGGATAACACAGGGTCACAGGCTATGCCCTGGATGTGGTGCTCCAATAATTGCGAAATTCGTTCTGATGGTTGCAAAACATTTGGGTTATGAACCTGTAGTTGGTCTTGCAACAGGTTGCCTTGAAGTGTCGACTACGATATATCCATACACTGCCTGGAGTATCCCGTACATTCATAACGCTTTTGAAAATGTTGCAGCGACGATAAGTGGCGTGGAGACAGCATACAAAGCCCTTAAAAAGAGAGGAAGGATACCCGATAAGAAATATGCGTTCATCGCCTTTGCAGGTGATGGTGGAACTTACGATATAGGAATTCAATCCTTATCAGGTGCTATTGAACGAGGACACAAATTTGTTTACGTTCTCTATGATAATGAAGGGTACATGAACACAGGAAATCAGAGATCCGGATCGACTCCTCCAGGTGCCTACACAACAACTGCTCCTGTTGGAAAACTTCTACCTGGTAAAGCCCAATTGAAGAAAAATATAGTTGAGATAGTGGCAGGGCATGAAAATGTATACGCTGCAACGCTTTCTCTGAGTGAACCCATGGACTTTTTCAACAAGGTTGAAAAGGCCCTGAAGTTCGATGGGCCGGCTTTCCTAGCGGTTCTTTCACCCTGTGTGAGATTCTGGAGAATTTCTGATGATAAAGCTGTGGAGATTTCAAAACTTGCAGTAGAGACAAAATACTGGCCACTCTACGAGTATGAGAGAGGAGTATACAGAGTAACAAGAAAACCCAGGTCTTTCAAACCTATTGAAGAATTCTTAAAGGCTCAAGGAAGATTCAGAGCACTTCTTGCAAGGCCCGATGCTAAGGATATAATAGATGAGCTTCAGAAATATGTGGATGCCAGATGGGAAAGACTTTTAGTTTTAGAAGAAGCGACAAAAGATAAACCCATAAGATGAATCGCGGGGGGTCCCCCGCGATTCTTCATTTTGAGAAGGGATCTAATGAGAAAATTTCTCAGGTACCTGATAGTGATTTTTTGCATTTCTTTTAGGAGCTTTCACTGCTTTCACCATCTGAGTAGCTTGGACGGATTACAGACCTTCCAAGGTTTTAAAACTTGATATTGAAGGAAAATGTGTCGAAAAAGCCACTTCTGAGCTATCCATATTAACATGGAATACTGGATACGCAGGTTTTGGAGCGGAAATGGATTTCCTCCACGATGGAGGAGAAACTGTAAAACCTCCCAGAGAATTTATGGAAAAGTACCTTGAAGGAATTCTGAGATTTCTGAGAAGTATTGATATGGATTTGGTGCTACTTCAAGAAGTTGATAAAGATTGCGATAGGACGTATCATATAGATGAAGCTGACAAGATCTCCAGGATCTTTCCAGATTACGCTTGGTCCTTCGCTCCCAATTGCACTGTGAAATTCG
>QNAV01000175.1:0-3512 GCA_003641585.1 Thermotoga sp.
ACATTACCTGCTATTATATGTTCTCATTTCTCTACACCAGACGGTGGCGACCCTGTATCGGCCTTCCATTTTGTACAACTTATCTGAAAGAACGCATCCTTCATCACATTCACAAGGTTGGGGATTTTGGGAATAGTCAATTGTATACTTAAATGTACCTTGTAAAACAACGAAACTGATAGATTTTGGGAGATATAATAAGAAAATAAAATATAATCGAAAATTATTGTATATAATCAAAAATAATTTCAGTTATCTCCTAAAAACTGTTCTTTGGATGAAAAAGAACTGGGTGTAAACTTTGTATTAGCAGTCTAGATATGAGAGTGCTAATATCTAAAGGAGGGGTGATGGTATGAAGGTTACACCGCTCGGAGAAAGACTCCTGATAAAACCTATAAAAGAGGAGAAGAAAACGGAAGGTGGAATCGTTCTTCCCGACTCTGCCAAGGAAAAACCCATGAAGGCAGAGGTTATCGCGATTGGAAAAGTTGAAGATATCGATTTGAAAGTAGGAGATAAGGTCATTTTCTCGAAGTATGCGGGAACCGAAATCAAAATTGAGGATGAGGATTACATCATCATCGATGCCAGCGATATTTTGGCCAAAATCGAAGAGTGAAGGAGGTGTGAGATATGCCAAAACTGCTAAAGTTTAATGAAGAAGCAAGAAGAGCCCTCGAGAGGGGTGTGGACAAAGTTGCCGGAGCAGTGAAGATAACTCTTGGTCCCAAGGGTAGAAACGTTGTCATAGAGAAATCTTGGGGTTCTCCAACCATAACCAACGATGGTGTTTCCATTGCTAAGGAGATTGAACTTGAAGATAAATTCGAAAACCTGGGTGCACAGCTCCTCAAGGAAGTAGCTTCAAAGACCAACGATATTGCTGGTGATGGTACAACAACGGCAACACTGCTCGCGCAGACTATGATCAAAGAAGGTTTGAAGAACGTGGCAGCCGGTGCAAATCCTATACTCATAAAAAGAGGTATAGATAAAGCAGTTGAGGCCGCTGTTGAAGAGATAAAGAAACTCTCCAAGAAACTTCAGGGAAGAGATGACATAGCACATGTTGCCGCCATATCAGCAAACAGTCCTGAGGTAGGAGAACTCATAGCGGAAGCTATGGACAAAGTAGGGGAAGATGGTGTCATAACGGTTGAAGACTCCAAAACCCTTGATACCTTCGTTGAGTTCACAGAAGGAATGCAGTTTGACAGAGGTTACATTTCTCCATACTTCGTCACCGATACAGAGAAAATGGAAGTCGTTCTGAAAGAGCCCTACATTCTCATAACTGACAGAAAACTCAGTACAGTTAAACCATTGATACCAATTCTTGAGAAAGTTGCACAGACTGGAAAACCACTTCTTGTTATAGCAGAGGATGTTGAAGGAGAATCTCTAACGACTTTGGTTCTCAACAAACTCAAGGGGACACTTCAGGCCTGTGCTGTGAAAGCACCTGGGTTTGGTGAGAGAAGGAAAGCCATGCTTCAGGATATCGCAATTCTCACAGGAGGAACCGTGGCAAGTGAGGAGCTCGGCATATCTCTTGAGGATCTCACACTCAACGATCTTGGAAGAGCGGATCTCGTCAGGGTGAAAAAGGACGAAACCATCATAGTTGGCGGAAAAGGAGATCCCGAAGCCATCAAAAAGAGGATTTCACAGATCAAGGCTCAGATAGAGGAGACAACATCAGAATACGAGAAGGAAACACTCCAGGAAAGGATGGCAAAACTTTCCGGAGGGGTTGCCGTCATAAAGGTTGGAGCTGCAACTGAAACTGAGCTCAAAGAGAAAAAGCACAGAATAGAAGATGCCCTCAGTGCAACAAGAGCAGCTGTTGAGGAAGGTATCGTCGCAGGTGGAGGTGTGACACTTCTGAGAGCCAAGAAAGCCGTTGAAAAGGTTATAGAAGAACTCGATGGAGATGAGAAGGTTGGAGCTACGATTGTGGCGAAAGCACTCGAGGCACCAGTGAAACAGATAGCGATGAATGCTGGTTACGATGGTGCGGTGATCATGGAAAAGATCCTCGAAAAGAATGATCTGGCATACGGTTTCGATGCTTTAAAAGGAGAATTCTGCGACATGTTCGAAAGGGGTATCATCGACCCAACGAAGGTTACAAGGAGTGCCCTTCAGAACGCAGCATCCATCGCTGGAATGCTTCTGACGACAGAGGTTCTAGTTGTGGAAAAACCTGAAGAGAAGAAGGAAATGAGCCAACCAGAAATGCCTGAATACTGATAGATAAAGGAGGGGGCGCATACCCCCTCCTTCATTTCATGCTACTTCATCCAAACTGGCTTCGATTTCAAGTTTCTCGTACACAAGTTGTACACTTTCAAAGTAGGCAGTGTTTGTATAATCTGTGACTTCTGCTGTTTCGCCCTTCCACTCATCAAATCCCTTCATAACGAGCTCGTAGGTTTTCCTCGATATCTCTGGAAGCTTGCCGAAAATCTTTTCGACTTCTTTGAAACCTCTCTCCACAGCATTTCTCAGAAGTTCTATTTTCGAAGGATCTCCGCCAGATATGGATTTTGCAAAATTCAGAATTCTTTCTGCCGTTTTCTCAGGACTGAAGTAATCTTCCAAAAGGTCTTGAATATTCTTCCTGAAATCTTTAGCTTGATTTGATATGACTTCCCTCACGAATTCAACGAGCTCCTTGTAGAGTTCTTTCAGTTCCTTTTTTAACTCTTTCCAAGAGTTCCTCGTCACACCTCTAAAATGAGGTTTGAAGTTGTATCCATAGGATATCTTCTTTACGTTCACATAAAGTCTTTCCGCCGTCAATTCCAAAACTTCTCCTTCTTCGTTTTTCTCGTATTCCAGATTCACGCTGAGATATTCGAATCCAGAATTTTCAGTTCTTATATAACCTTCGGTTCCAACTGGCATCACGTTCATGAAAATCACCCCCCTGGCTTTCTCGTTCTAATTATCGGATTTTTAATGTTCTTATTTAGATAAATTTTTCTAAAATCCAGGTCTCCACCGTCAACGTCACGAAGACCCCTATGCTTATACCAAGTATCATGAGAATGGCGACGTTTGAGAACAAAGCCAGAGGGGATAGAAGGAGTATGGAAAATCCCGCTATCAGACCAAGAGCGTTTCCCAAAATGGCGGGACCAACGTTCTCAACGGCTGCTTTTGCACTTTTGGTTCTTTTGATTTCGGATGCTATGTGTATGGAATAATCTATAACGAGCCCCATCAACATGCTGGTGATTATGGATGTAGAAATTTCAAGATTTATATGAAGTACCGTCATGTTTATGAAATTCATAAGGGCTGTAAAACCTATTGGTATCATTGTCGTCAGGGATATGATGAGTCTTCTGAATATCGCAAGCACTATGGTGAATATCAAAAGGAGTGCTATGAAGAGACTTTTAATTTGACTCGATAGTATTTCGCTGTTAATCTTCACCCACACGAAGATGGTACCGGCTATCGTGTAGTTGTACTCATATCTTGCCAGTATCTTCGATATA
>QNAV01000176.1:0-3456 GCA_003641585.1 Thermotoga sp.
AATTCACATGATAGAATGTAAATCGCGATTGCCAGGAAAAGAAAGATTTTCTTCTTCTTGAATATGAAGAGAAAAAGAGAGAGCGTGAAGAAAATGCCAGGTATTTCGATGAAAGAAGCTAGTATTTTGTAGATCATTTCAATCCCTCACAGGTATTATTTTGTACATTCCCTTGAGCTTTATCAGAAGTACATCCACTTTCAAATTCCGTCCTTTCTTCTTCAGAAGGATCATCAAGTCCCTTTTTGACACGGATATTTTCTCAACGTGTCCTATTGGAACGCTTCTGTAGTAACCTACAAACTCGAAATCTTTCAAACTCCCTTTGTAATCACTTAGAAATCTTGCAAGAGTATCCAAAACCTTATTTTTATCGATTTTTTTCTCTCTCTTTATTCTCATGATCCTTATATGGCCCATGTCGTTCCCCACGTACACGTTCATTCTGTAATGTACACCCTCAACCACTTTTGATCGAAACACTGGATTTTTCGATATCACAGTTGTTTGGAAATTGGTGTTGAATGTTTTCACAGAGTCATTCAAACTGGGAAGTGTGGTCTCGTGACACGAGCAAATCCTCCCAATCAAATCATCTCTTTTAACATGAATCTCCGATTCATCTCTCAAATCGTGCAGTTTCACACTCGGGCTCACAAGAATTTTATTTATACGAACGGATAGTTCCTCTGAGTGGACATTTACGTTTTTTCCTTCTGCTGAAAAATCCTTGACCACAGCCAAGGCATGGAAAGAAACCGCATGAGTTTTCACACCTTTGAATTCCATGAACAAGGTTTTGAAAAACTCCCTTATGTGCTTGAACATACATACCTTAAGGCTCTATCGAGCCTCTCGAAAGGTTCCATTATGTCGAGTTCTTCTGATATTTCCTTTATCTTCTCAAGGACTTCCTGAGAAGGTTTTTCCTTCGAGACGATTCTAATCGCTCTTCCTTGAAAGGGTATGAGATATTCCCCCTCACCTATTTCTTTCGTGTTCTCCACACGTTCTGTACTTTCAGACACCAAAAGGATCCTTTTGTCGACTTCCACAAGGTCTGGATGGTCTGTCAAAATGACAATGGGATTGTTTTCCAATTTTCCCAAAAGGGACGTGGCGATTATATCAGCATGGAGATAGGTTTCCAGAGAACTTCCATAGAGTATCTTCTGAAGCTCTGTTGGAACCACAGGGTCCGTGTATTTGAACTCAACGGGTATTCCTCTTTTATCAACCACGAGGATTCCTCCTATATGCTTTCCATCTATTTTTTTCACTGAAAGGTACCCTATCACAATCTCACGTCCACGAGGAGACCTTTTTTATCCTCCTCTATCTCCACATACCTTCCTTTTCTTTCTCCCTTCCTCCTGTATGCCAGGTACGGATTTCTTCCGCCCTTTTCGGTACTGGTTCTGACACTTTTCTCTTCCGCTGCTTGATTGGGATTCACAGATCTTTCCTGCTGATATGCCTGCTGCACCGTCTCATGGGATGCAATCTGCTGAGCCACTAATTGCTGATTGATCTGGAAATTCGCTTGGTTTGCAACATCAACACCTCTCACGAAAACCGTCTGAAGATCTACAGGCCTTACCATACTCACACCAACCCTTCAAGTTTCTTCCTCAGCTTTACAAACACTGAGGATAGAATCTGAGACACTCTGGACTCACTGATATTAAGAACTTTTCCTATCTCTTTCAAGGATAAATCGTGTTCGAACCTGAGCGAGAGAATGAGCTTCTCCCGCTCACTGAGTTCATTTATCACTTCTCTAAGGTATTCAAAGAGCGTCTCACGGTATGCCTGTTTTGCAGGATCATCGGTGTCATGTGTTTCTATACCTATGTCCTCAGATAGGTACTCATCCAACATTAGGAGCTGTTTTCTAACCATTTCGTTCTTCACTCTTCGAACTTCTTTCAGATCTATTCCAGTTGCTTTGGAGATCTCTTCATCACTCGGTATACGACCATTAGCAGAGAGTTCATAGATTTTCTGCTCCACGATTTTCATACTCCTTCTAAGATTTCTAGGCATCCAATCCATTTTCCTGAGATAATCGTACATGGCCCCTTTTATTCGTTTTAAAACAAAAGTCTTTAAACTGGCTCTCTTGGGATCGTATTTTTCGAGAGAGGATATGAGAGCTAAGACACCTTCTTGAATCAAATCATCCACTTCAACATTGGGAGGCAGGTGATTTGAAAGATCCATCGCTATTCTTTTTATCGTCGGAAGCATTTCTTTTATGATGAACTCCTTATCTATGTATTTCATATTTCCTTTATCTCCAATCGCTCTCCTCCACCTACCTTTCTTATAAGAAGTCTTCCTGTTTCCAGATCGTACTCTATACTCCTTGCCCTGTTACCACCTGTATCTTCGGCAACAAGCTTTATTCCATGTTTTCTGAGGTTGATCTTCACCGCTTCCACATTTTTGGCACCTATGTTCAAACTCTTTCCCTCAAACATGGCAGCTCCTCCTGCTATCTTGGCTTCCATCCTGAACCTGGATGCTCCCATCTTCTCAAGATCCTCGACAAGTTTTGCTATGCCGGTATCTGCATATTTTCCCGGGTTTGGAGCGTTTCTTCCCCCACTATCTGGAAGCATAACATGAACCATTCCCCCAACCCTCGCAGTTGGGTCCCTGACACAAACCCCCACACAGGAACCTAATCCCAGGGTGACGAGTATAGCAGGATTTCTTTCCACAGCATATTCTCCTATACCTATTATTACCTTTTTCTTCATTTCACACCCATCCTTTCGAAAATTTTACTCAGGTACCCTGGTTTTGGTATCAGGAACATATAAGCTTCTACCGGTTTTTCCTGATGTATTTTAAGATTGGTCTCTATGAATATGATCATGTCCTCCTCAGCGGCTACTCCCAAAGATACCTCGGATATGATGGCGCTCACCATATCTATAGTTATATCAGGTGGTATGGTGTCGAGATGAAATCCCATGAAATCTGCAAGTGCTGAAGCGTAGGTTCCGCACATGATGTTTCCGATCTCTCTCAAAGCAGAACGAGACATTTCATCCAGATTCGTTATATCTTCTGGTTCCATTCCAAGCAGGACCCTCAGAATTATCTTGGAGGCTTTGGAATCCAATATGAGTAGCAAGTCTCCTTCAATGTCCCCTTTTATTCCCATCCGAACACCTGTTACTATGGATTCAGGTTCCGGTAGAACGAACGGTATTCTCGATATTTCCATAAGCTTAACACTTGGAACCGTTATCTCAACTTTTCTATCCAACATCGTGGAAATAGCGGTTGCCGCATTCCCAGCACCGATATTTCCGATCTCTCTCAAGAGGTCGCTTTGAGAGCCTGAAAGTTCTTTCATTCCTTAACCACCTTCCTTCTTTCTTGATTTTAACTCTTGTTCGAATGTGAAGACCACCAATTTTTTCTCGAGCTTTGGATCCACGT
>QNAV01000177.1:0-3445 GCA_003641585.1 Thermotoga sp.
ATTATAAAGGAAACTTTTAATAAAGGCAAATCTTTTACGTCTTTGGAGAGGGGTGAGAATGAAAAAACTCGTAGAGGAGGCCATTGTAAGGAGTAAAGAGGAGAATAGAAGGAACAGCGCAGCGAGAAGAAACAACCCATCACCAAGCAGACCATCAGTCGGAACAGATGAAAAGGAACTCGAGGCAGTTCTTTCAAGCCTCAAGACGGTGATTCGCGTCGTCGGCTGCGGCGGCGCGGGAACAAATACCATAGACAGATGCGTCGAGGAAAGCATTATCGGAGCGGATCTCATAGCCATAAATACGGATGCCCAACATCTGCTCAAATCCATAGCTCCCACCAAGATACTGATCGGACGTCACATAACGAGGGGTCTGGGAGCGGGTTCTCTTCCACAGGTCGGTGAGGAAGCGGCTCTCGAGAGCGAGGCAGATATAAGAAATGCCCTCGAAGGTTCGGATATGGTATTCGTTACCTGTGGTCTAGGAGGAGGTACGGGAACGGGTGCATCTCCAGTGGTTGCTAGACTCGCCAAAGAGATTGGTGCCCTCACGATAGGGGTTGTCACCCTTCCTTTCTCCGTGGAGGGTGCCGTAAGAATGGAAAACGCGGAGGCAGGACTCAAGAGATTAAAGGATGCGTGTGACACCGTGATAGTGATACCGAATGACAAACTTCTCTCGATAGTGCCAAACCTTCCTCTGAATGCGGCTTTCAAAGTCGCCGATGAAGTTCTGATGAGAAGTATCAAGGGAATAACGGAGATGATAACCGTCCCCGGATTGGTGAACCTCGACTTCGCGGACCTCAAGACGGTGATGAAGCGCGGTGGCGTTGCGATGATAGGTCTTGGAGAAGCAGAAGGGGAAAACAAGGCGGTCGAAGCGGTTGTCGAGGCGTTAAATTCGCCGCTTCTCGATGTGGAGATTTCGGGAGCAACGGGCGCACTCATCAATGTGGTCGGCGGAGATGATATGACGATAAGTGAGGCAGAGAGGGTCGTCGAGGAACTTTATTCCAGAATAGACCCGAATGCAAGGATAATATGGGGTACCAGCATAGACCCATCGCTCAAGGGAAGAATAAGAACCATGGTCGTGGTCACGGGTGTGAAATCAAAACAGATACTCGGACCGGAGAGGAAGGATATTTTCAAGGAAGAGATAGGGATCGACATAGTGAGGTAGCGAAACAAAGACAGATGATGAGCTTTATCTCCTTCCAGCGTGAGCTACGCGGTACTCAATGAGTTGGAAATCGTAGCATAAAAATCGCTACCTCTCGCGCCGTAAATCGAGCGGAAGGCAAACAATTTTACCCACCGACAATCCTTACTCCAAGCAATAGTTTAATATATCAAAAGTTGTATTCAGCCATTACTTCTGAATCTCATGAAGTGATGGAATATGGGCAGGGGCTTGTACACTGCCAGGAAGATGAAAAGGGACAGGCAGAAATTCAGATGGAGTGATAGATACTACAAGAGAAGGGTTCTTAGACTCAAAGAAAAAGCGGATCCTCTCGAGGGTGCGCCGCAGGCAAGGGGCATAGTTATAGAAAAAGTCGGTATAGAGGCGAAGCAGCCAAACTCAGCTATAAGAAAATGTGTCAAAGTTCAGCTTATAAAGAATGGTAGACAGGTGACTGCTTTCGCTCCCGGAAATAATGCCATAAGTTTTATAGATGAGCACGACGAAGTCGTGATCGAGGGGATCGGAGGCAGAATGGGAAGGTCAATGGGAGATATTCCCGGAGTTAGATATAAAGTCATAAAGGTTAATGGAGTTTCTCTGCAGGAGCTGATAAAAGGCAAGATAGAGAAACCGATGAGGAGATGAATATGACAGAAGAAAAAAAGGACGACATGGAGTTTCCAAAGGTGTTTCCCCTTCTCCAGAAATACGATCCCAGCGAGGTCAAGATAGAGGATAGGGGTCTCGCGAGATATATCTGTCTGGAACCGAGATTGTTCACTGGAGGAACGCATGCAAACAGGCACTTTGGCAAGGCAAGGGTGTACATCGTTGAGAGATTGATCAACAATCTCATGAGAACAGAGCACTACAATGGAAAGAAAATGAAGGCGTATAAGGCCGTGGAGAAAGCTTTTGACATCATAGCGAATAAGACGAAGAAGAATCCCATACAGGTGCTGGTCGATGCCATACAGAATGCTGCTCCAAAGGAAGAGGTTACGAGGCTTTATTTTGGAGGCATTTCGGTCCCGAAATCCGTCGATATATCTCCTTCAAGGAGGCTCGATATAGCTCTGAGGAACATCTGTCTTGGAGCGGTATCGAAAGGAAAGGTTGGAAAGGGAGGCATAGAGAAGAGGTTGGCTGAAGAAATTATGAAAGCGGCCAGAAACGACCCATCATCCTACGCAATCTCTCAGAAAGAAGAGACGGAAAGGGTCGCAAGATCAGCACGCTGATTTTGGTGGTGGTTATGGGAAGGAAGGAGGAAAATATACGAAAGGCGAAAGACCTGATGTTTAAAATAGACCAAATAAGAAACATCGGGATAGCGGCACACATTGATCACGGGAAAACAACGCTCTCCGATAACCTACTTGCGGGTTGCGGTATGATGAGTGAAGAGTTGGCGGGCAAACAACTGGTTCTCGATTATGATGAACAGGAGCAGGCGAGGGGAATAACGATCCAGACCGCAGCGGCTTCAATGGTTCACTCTTTTGAGGGACAGGAATATCTGATAAACTTGCTTGATACCCCGGGACACGTCGACTTTGGAGGAGATGTAACGAGAGCAATGAGAGCGGTCGATGGTTGTATTATTGTAGTATGTGCGGTCGAGGGTGTCATGCCCCAAACAGAAACGGTAATAAGGCAGGCTCTGAGAGAGAAAGTGAAGCCCGTTCTCTTTATAAACAAGGTTGACAGGCTGATAAACGAACTGAAGGTAACCCCTGAAGAGATGCAGAAGAGGTTTGTGAAGATTATCACGGAGGTCAACAGGCTTATAAACAAGATGGTGCCGGAAGAGTTTAAAGGAAAGTGGAATGTTAAGGTAGAGAACGGATCCGTGGCTTTTGGTTCCGCATATTACAACTGGGCAATATCCGTACCTTTCATGAAAAAAACCGGCCTGACCTTCAAGGACATCTACGACTACTGTAACAATGGCGATCAAAAAACTTTAGCAAAGAAAGCACCCATCCATGAGGTCATTCTCGATATGGTTGTAGACCACCTTCCATCTCCAAAAGAGGCTCAGAAGTACAGAATTCCACACATATGGAAGGGCGATTTGGACAGCGATGTGGGGAAGGGTATGGTGAACTGTAATCCAGATGCACCCCTCGCATTCATGGTCACCAAAATAATCATAGACCCTCACGCTGGAGAAGTAGCTGTGG
Source organism: Thermotoga sp. (assembly GCA_003641585.1). Taxonomy (GTDB): domain Bacteria; phylum Thermotogota; class Thermotogae; order Thermotogales; family Thermotogaceae; genus 4484-232. Next base: position 3,382 of record QNAV01000177.1, read on the forward strand.
GTAGAGTGTTCAGTGGAAAGATACAGAGTGGCCAAGAGGTTAGAGTCATAGGAATGCCTAAACC
>QNAV01000178.1:0-3406 GCA_003641585.1 Thermotoga sp.
AAACCAACATTGTTCCCTGAATAATACTCGAAATACCACAAATGAGGTCTTGGGATCAGTTCCTTTTCTAAATTTTTCAAACGGATCACCTCCTCAAACAGCTGCTTTGTGGGGTGAATCCTCGAGGATTCCTATCTCATCGTATTTTCCTCTCAGGTGCTCAACAACATGGACTCTACCTGCTTTCAAAACGTTTCTGAGGTAATCAAAAGCTTTCCACGGGTCCACATCGTCACCACATGTAAAAAGATCAACTGCCGCGTATCCATACTCTGGCCATGTGTGTATCGTGAGGTGTGATTCGGATATGACCACAACTCCACTCACCCCATAGGGGAGGAACCGGTGAAAGGATGTATTGACAATTGTTGCGTTACTTTTGTGAGCAGCAGTTTTCATGTGTTTCTCAATTGCTTCCACATTATCGAGCACGTTTCTGTCACAGTCATAGAATTCAGCAACCAAGTGCCTTCCCAAGCTTTTCATTTCACATCCCTCCCCTCAGGTTTTTAATCTATCATTATCCAGAGAATTACCGCCCTCCTTTTTTTATCAGGATTTCTAACATAATGCTTTTTATCCGCTCTATAGTAAAAACAATCACCCGCTTTTAACCTGTATCTGACATCGTCGAGATAAAGCTCTATCTTCCCTTCGAGAACATAACCAAATTCGTCTCCTTCATGATAAGGTTCTTCCTCCGTTTTCGCCCCCGGCTCTAAAGTTACCAGAACGGGGTCTATTTCTTTATCCTCAACACCACTTATCAATATCTCTGAATTCACTCCTTCAGGTTCATCGTAGACCGGTACTCTTTCTTCTTTTCTGAAGATTACCTTTTCTTCCTCAAAATCAGAGAAGAATTGCTTCAGATCAGATCCCAGAGCCCTTAAAATCCTTTCAAGTGTTTCTATAGATGGCGATGTTTTATCCGATTCGAGCTGTGATATAAAACTCCTTGAAAGGTCTGTCCTGGTTGCGAGCTCTTCCTGGGTTAACCCTCTGGACAAGCGCAATTTCTTCAATTTCTCTCCTATCTTTACAAAGTTCCCACCACCCGTTTCTTCCTTATGTTCATTTAAATTGACACATTTCGTCAGTAATACAAACTATATTATATGCATACCGACATAATATGTCAACATCAAAGAAGAAAATCTCCAAAATCCTCTTGAGATCAACTATTTTGTTCACTTCAATTGATGGTTTGTGTTTTTCTCCACATTTCGAGTTCTTCAACGGCTTTTAAGTTATCGTATGTTGGAAAGAAAGTCTTTCTAAGCCAGAGATAGGCTCTGAAGATGAAACGTTCGTCTTTGACTGATAGGATTCCTGCCAAATCGTTTTCTTTAGAAAAACAACATTCGCTTTTGCTCTCTTCTCTTTTGATTTTCTTTTCTTCAGATGATGTTCATTGGAATTTCCCTTTTCCATTCATTGATCCCTTCCCTTGTAACATCAGTTACTTTCTTGGCTCCCTCCACTTTCTGAGACGATACGATATGCTTGTCTTCAAACGTTTTCGGAACTTTTTCTTCTATTTCCACTCTGTTACTTGTATATGGCTGCAAGTACGATTTTCACAACATCGTCTTTTCCTTTTATGACTTTTTCGATAGCTTCCAAATCGAAAAAAGAAAGTTCCAATTTTCAACACCACCTTGTATATTTTATTCACAAAAAATGGCTCCTACCCCTTATGAAGTAGGAGCCATCAACCCTAAAGAGCGGTTTACGGTGGACCCCATCACCGCAAAATCAAGATTTTATGTAATGTTTTCTCATTCCTTCGTTTTCAGGGAGAGCGAGGATCTCTTTCAAAACTTCCTCAACCTGTTCATCGCTTTTGGTTCTTGGATCTCTGTGCAGGATCTCTTTTAAAATTTTAATATCTCCCGTTAAGAAAGCCTCCAACGCCATCTCCATTCTCACCATTCTTGGATACAGATAATACATAACGACTCTCTTGGGGAGGGGAGGAGTTATCTTCTCAGGGTGGATACCATCTTTATCCACAATCGCTGGAACTTCCACGACAACATCCTCCGGTATATCTGGAAGTATTTTTCCTCTGTTTGGTATGTTCACAACGAACCTACTTCTCTTATCCTCGAGGAGCGCTTCTATGAATGGAATATGTTGCTCTCCACTCCTTTTCTCCGGGTTCAAAATTCTATCGATCTCCAAATTCATCGATTCTACGGATAAATCCTGTTTTATTGTCTTCAGAGCCGAAGACAACTTAACCTTCGGATTTTCCTTAAGATATCTTGCGAACTTTTTAGTCGCGTTCGTTACTTCCTTCAAAGCGTTCTGATACCATTTCCAGCCGGTTTCAGAATCTGCTCCTCCCCAAGGTTCTCCATACCATTTTTCCTTAACCTTTAGATTTCTGTGATATCTCCATGTGCTGTTTCTCACCGTATCACCTATTGGCATAACACCGTAAAACTTGTACATGTCTATGGCCACAGGGCTCAATTGATCATCGAAAGGATTACTGGGTTTCCAATCTTTGGATTTTTCCTCTATCCATTTATCGAGGAGAGGGTAAGCGTCTTTTCCTTCATACTCGAACCTGTTCAGCCATATACCATGATTGAAACCTGCAACTTGCCAGTCCACTTTCTCTTCCTCAAGTTTCAACACCTCGAATATTTTCAAAGCTCCGTAGTGACCGTGGCAAAATCCAACAGTTTTCACAGATACAGTTCTTGTTATCAACGTCGTTCCTTCAAAAACAGGGTTTGCAGTCTGCAAGAGCCATGCTTTTGGTGACAGTTTTTCCACCGTTCTGGCGACCTCAAGGAAAAAACGAAGCTGGTTATAATTGGAAATGGTGTAATAATCCGACACCATATTGAATTCCTGAGCATCTATCCCTCTGTAATAACCATGTTTTTCACCTATCTCTCTCACTTTTTCAAGGTAATTGTGCCCTCCTATGAGAGCGGTGTTTATAACGAAATCGGAATCCCTTATGGCATCTTCCAAAGATGTGGTTTTTTCGAACTTGATATCTCCTCCAAATTCCTCCACAAGTCTTTCTGCTAGTATGTGGACAGCTTCTAATCGTTCTTCATCTACATCCATGAGTGTTACAACACTTCCAGAAAGACTTGGCGTTTTGCACAGATCACTCACCAATCTGAGAGAGAAAACGGCACTACCAGCTCCTATAATGCTTATCTTGACGGATGACATGGTATCCCTCCTTCTGTATCATCCTTTGTATCTTGTCTTTACGTTTTTCAATCAGAAATAGGGCGTCTTCCCGTCTTTTTAGTGCTTTTCCCCTCCCCCACCTCCTTTATCAACCCGTTTTTGATGAGTCTTGATGTGACAATGGAGACAACGGGCTTACTGAGACCTGTTTTTCGACTGATATCGACACGAGAGATTTTAC
>QNAV01000179.1:0-3370 GCA_003641585.1 Thermotoga sp.
AGTATAGTAAAAGTTCCCGTAAAAGATCTGGAGCCTGTCTTTCCCGTGGCTTCCAAACCTCTACCAGGGTTGATACTGTCTGGATTCGGAACGAGATCGGGAAGTACAGTGAACATCGGTGTCACAATTAAAAATCCTTCCAAAAATGTATACGCTGTCCTTCCTGGAAGGGTGATAAGGTTCGAGAAAACATCGAATGGTTACATCGTGGAGATAGACAGTGGTAACAACGTCATCAGTGTTTACAAAGGAATAATTCTTTCAGCTGTCAAAGAGGGACAATGGGTCGCCAGAGGTGAAGTTATAGGATATGGAGCCGATCGAGTCACGTTCGAACTCTGGGTGGAAGGAGAACCTAAAGACCCTATGTTTCTCTTCTTCTCAAGTTTAGGAGAATTTGACGTGAGTTTCTATACAGAGTGGGAAGATGGAAAACTACCAGAACATCCTGCCTTTAGGGTGACGCGTTCCGGTAAAATACCGAAACTTTGGAAAACTATAGCGGCGGATCCAACAATCATTCCTATAGGTAGTATTGTGTACATACCTGATTTCAGAGATAAACCTAACGGGGGGATATTTGTCGTTGAGGATATAGGAGCTGTTATAAAGGGTAAGAAGATAGACATTTATATGGATAGCGTGTTGGAAGCGTTACACAACAGAAGGTTCAAGACAAGAGTTTTCATTCTGAGAGGCTCCGCTATTGAAGGAGGTTGAAGAATGGGGTTTACGCTGAAAAGTGAGTATGCATTAAGAATGCTAATAGTTCTTTCAAAATCGTATGATGAGGGAAAAATACTGTCTGTAAATAAAATTCTTGAAAAGACGGGTAACAGTGTTCCGGGTGAATTCGCAGAAAAGATATTGGCTATCCTCAGAAGGAGAGGAATCATATCAACTGTCAGGGGAAGGAAAGGAGGATACCGTCTCGCAAGACCGCCGGAACAGATAACACTTGCTGATGTTATCTATTCTCTTGAAAAACCTTTTATAATCTTCAAGGACAAAAATATGTGTCCCGAGAACATAAAATGTGTTGTGGAAAAGGTGTGGAATAGGGTTAAAGAAGAGGTGGATAGAACTTTGAGATCCATGACCCTTAGAGACCTTTTGGAAATGCTGGATGAAGAATCAATCCAGTCTTGAGAAAATATCGGATATCCTTTTCATACCTTTGGATATATGAAATATCAAAAAGAGAGATGTAATCGTGGGAAGAGCAAGGCCAACCAAGTTTGCAAAGGACTCTCCTAAAAATTTCACGAGTAAATCCCGCATGCATACATAGAGATAAATCGAGATGGATGTGAATAAGCCAACTAGAAGTATCAATCCCTCGAGAGCGTAGATCCTTGCACCGGATATTACCTTTTTAGTGTTTGTAGTTGGTTTCTTCAAATAAAAACGTATTCCAAGGTACGAACTGAACAGGTATAGTAAAAAAGTAAAGGGTACCGTTAGGAGCACAAGTAAATTGTTTGTCATTGAAATATAGATTATGCTGAAGATCACATATATGACCGTATACAGTAGGGTTGGTATGAGCAATTTGGGAAGAAACAATCTCTCCAGTCTCACAGGGAAGGATTTTGAAAGAGGTATTACCAGAAATTCTTGAGATGAGAGAAACGCAGAAGCCAGGGCTGTGTAAAAGCTTGAGATGTATATCATCAGGGGGAAAGAAAGGGAAAAATCCTTTGAAAAGAAAGTGTATATAAGTGGAAATCCGATTGAATAGAACATCATGAAAACCATATGTTCATTTCTGAAAAATATCTTAAAATCTTTCGAAAACGTGCTGAGTGCCTTACCAGATCTCTCAGGAAGTGCCACCTCCTTTTTTCTTTTCTTATAAGTCATCTCGAAAGATATATCTTCAGACAATCTATAGACCAGGATGAACAAAATTATCACCAAAATGATCATTATCAGGAGAACCGTAATATGATTGATCGCCAAAACAGGTAGATAAGCGGGATTCAAGGGATTCATGATGAATTTTTTGATGAATGTCAAGCGTTTCAATGCATTTTCAAAACTCATGTTCTTCAGAACAGAAGGATTCATCTGGGAAAAGAGAACGAAAAGGAGGATGTTGATGAAATACATTATCATATGAACCTTCCTGGCATGATGCTTTCCCATGAACCTACCTAGAACGACGGCAAGCAACATGGAAAGAGATATGAGAAAAAGAACATACGTTAAAGATGTGAAAATCGAGAGTATTTTGTTGTAACCCATGACATCAGTGTAAGCCAAAAATCCAAACAGGAAGAAAACGGTTAAAAAAGATTCGCTCATCAGAGTTAAAATCGTTTGATATACAATGATACTTCCCCTTGCTATTGGAAACGAAAGTAACATCTCGATTTCTTCGTTCCTTATGAGAGAGTATGTTATAAAAGGGAACAGAGTCGTGATGGATACTATCGTCAGAAAGAAACACCATAAGGTTACCATAAATTCCAACTGAGCGACAGAAGTTGTATTGAGAAGGTAGGAAAAGCTCTCCCTCAGGATGAGATACATGGGAATTCCGAAAGCGAATATGAAAATCAAGGGGATTATGAACGCAGGTATTCCTTTTCCTTGCTTTTTCCTTGCGAAGATACCGGACCCTTTCAATCCATACTTCAGAATCGTGAGGACTTCCTTCACAGCTCTCTCACAATCCTTTCCACTTCCTCACCTTGACCCGTCAATTTCAAAAACAGATCTTCCAGGGAAGCTTTGAATTCTCCTTCCATTCTTCTCAAATCTTCCAGTGTTCCCTCCGCTATCAACTTACCTTTATCTATTATCCCAATTCTGTCACACATTTTCTCCGCTATCTCGAGAACATGAGTTGTCAGGAAAACCGTGGCACCTTCCTCCGCCATCTTCCTCAATAGTATTTTGAGGATCTTCGCAGATTTTGCGTCTAGCCCTACGGTTGGCTCATCCAGAAACACTACTTTTGGCTTTCTCATGAGGACACTTATAACCATCAACTTCTGTTTCATACCGTGTGAATACTCAGAGATGTACCGATCCAGAAAATTCACATCGAAGGCATCACAGAGCTCTTCAAGCCTTTTTTTAATTTCTTTCGGGTTTTCCCTGAAAATTTCCGTTATGAAGTTCAAAAATTCGTATCCTTTGAGATAGGGATAGAGTTTCGGCTCTTCAGGAACAACCCCTATCGATCTTTTTATCTCTATTTCGTGATCCTCCATATTCATTCCAAGGATCCTTATTTTCCCGAATGTTGGTTTTAAAGTTCCTGTGAGCATTCTTATGGTTGTGGTCTTCCCAGCTCCGTTCGGCCCAAGGAAACCATATATCTCACCAGGAGGGATCTTCAAATTTATCCCATCGACTGCTA
>QNAV01000180.1:0-3363 GCA_003641585.1 Thermotoga sp.
AAACTTTTTCACGTTTAACACCCCCTTTATGTTTTAGACCATTCAAAAAAAGTTGTGTTCAAATCCTTTCAACTTTTGAAAGGGCAATCCCTTTCAAAGACAGTCCAAGAAGAATGGAAAAGGTAACTGTTGACGTTCCTCCATAGCTTATGAACGGAAGCGGAATGCCTGTAACGGGCATGAGACCCATGCACATTCCAACGTTTTCGAAGACGTGAAACCACAGTACCGTTGAGACACCCACTAAGACGAGTTCCCAGAATTCACTTTTAACGTAACTGATGCTTCTGTAAATTCTGTAGAAGAGGAGTGAATAAAGCGCTATCAGAGATGATATACCAACGAATCCCAATTCCTCCCCCAGAACCGATACCACGAAGTCGGTATGGGCTACAGGAACGTACTTCTTCAAATTCGCAGGTCCTCTCATGTATCCCTTTCCAAAAATGCCCCCCGATCCTATAGCGTGTATGGATTGAAGAACGTTGTACGACGCGTCTGTACTGTAAGCTTTCGGATTCAGATAGGCAAGTATTCTCTCTCTTTGGTAATCCTCTAAACCGAAGAAGTAGAAAAAGGGGGCTATGACGAGTATGAGAACCAGGGTGTAAATCACGTATCTTTTTTTGATCTTAGAAGAAAAACACATGGTAAGCCATATTATACCAAAGAGTAACGAGGTTCCAAGATCTGGTTCCAAAAGTATCAAAAAGAGAGGGATTCCAGCTACGATCAAACTATTTATGAACGTCAAAAATCCCGTTCCTTTTGTCAAGACTCTGGAAAGTGCTAGAACGACGGCTATCTTGGCAAGATCAGATGGTTGAAAGCTCCCAAACGGAAATTTGAACCATCTTTTCGCCCCACCCACCGTTGGCCCGAAGAAAAGAACCAGTATCAGCAGGCCAATGGAGAGGATGTAAAAAGGTACGATCCAGCTTTTTATGTATTCTTCTTTGATCAGAAGAATACTCATCATAGCAGAAAATCCGAGGATATCCCACAGAATCTGTCTCTTCAAAAGATAGACCATATTTCTGGGCTGGACAGCACTTTTCAAGATGAAAATGCCAAAGACCATCAGTATGGCCACTACTGCTATGAAAAATATATCTATCTTCCTGTTCTCCCAAGGCAGAAGTATCACACTCCCTCTTTCAATACCTTCTCGATTCTCTCAAGAGCCCAATCTATTTCTTCTTTCGTTATGACGAGAGGAGGAGCGAACCTTATAACCTGTTCATGGGTTTCTTTAGCTAAAATCCCCAAAGTTGCAAGCTTTTCACAGAAAGGTCTCGCTGTCCCATACTCTTCTTTTACTTCAACTCCTATCAGCAGACCTTTCCCTCTCACTTCCTTTATGAAAGGAGATTCTATCTTCTTCAACTCGTTCAAGAAGTACTCACCTAGCTCTCTTGCCCTCTCTGGAAGTTTCTCTTCGATGATCACATCTATCGAGGCTATACCAACTGCGGCAGCTAATGGATTTCCTCCAAACGTTGAACCGTGTTCATTTGGGCCTATCACGTTCATCACATCGTCATTCGCAAGCGCAGCGGATACCGGATACACTCCTCCCCCAAGTGCTTTCCCCAGAACCAAAATATCGGGTCTTGCATCTTCCCACTCGAAGGCAAATAATTTTCCTGTTCTTCCAAGACCCGTCTGTATCTCATCCAGTATTAAAAGAACATTCCTTTCTCTCGTAATCTCCCTTACCTTTCTCAGATATCCTTCAGGAGGAATTCTCACCCCTCCCTCTCCCTGTATCGGCTCAAGGAGAACAGCGATGGTATTCTCGTCTATAGCGTTTTCTATTGCTTTTTCATCACCGTATGGAACCACTTCGAAACCAGGTGTGAAGGGTCCGAAACCTTCTTTGTAAAGTTCCTCTGTTGAGAACGATATCACGGTTATGGTCCTTCCATGGAAATTCCCTTCCGCTACGATCACCTTTCCCTCGTATTTTGGTATACCCTTTTTCACATATCCCCATTTCCTCGCTATCTTAAGAGCCGTCTCAACAGCTTCAACACCTGTGTTCATTGGGAGTGCTTTATCGTATCCTGTGACATCATGAAGTTTTTTCAGAAACCTTCCCAGAACGTCGTTGTGAAACGCCCTACTGGTTAGGGTTATCCTTTGTGTTTGCTCCATCAAGGCTTTCAGGATCTTGGGATGTCTATGACCTTGATTCAAAGCGGAGTAGGACGAGAGCATGTCAAGATACTTTTTACCTTCCACATCCCATACCCAAACACCTTCGCCTTTCTCGAGAACAACAGGGAGTGGTAAATAATTGTGAGCACCGTACTTCTCGTTCAACTCGATATGAGCTCTGGTTAGTTCCACATGAATCCCTCCTTATCACTTTTCTACAATGTTTATGATATCACTTCTGTGGATCAAACCACCATACGTATCCAGGACCACATCCAACTTGTAATTCCCTTCTTCCGTGAAGGCGATCTTCTCCCATGGAAGAACTTTATATATTTCAACTTGGGAATAAGGTTCAAGCCATATTCTCAGGTTTTTCATATCTTTGGAAAATATGGGAAAGTTGTCGGATACAACGAGCGTCAGCCTTTTAACGAGGATGTATCTATCCTTGTTCGTATCGTTCACCAAATAAACATGAAAAAATATCTTGTCACCTTTCATAGCGTATTTTGGAAAGTCTGTAACGATCCTTATACCTCTGACATCAGCATCTGGATTCTTTATGACGGATATAGAAGTTGCCTTCGAAACTATTCCTTCATCTGTATATACAGAGGCCTTTATCACGAATTTCCCTGTTTCAGGAGAAGGTATCTCTATCTCGCCCACCGAGATACTTTCTTCTGGCCCCACCTTTATCACTTTTGATAGATTTTCTGTCCTTTTTAAGATCACTTCTCCGTTCTTCTCCATTGTTATCTGAACCTTATTTATCTTGATGTTTTTGAAAGATCCCGAAAAGTTCACGATGTTTATAACAGGCTTTATGCTCTCATCTAGAAAGTAGAACATGGAAAGATTTGAAAAAGCTATGTCCAGTTTCTCCACTACTTCTATTTTCTTCGATATCTTCACATTCTTTTCGTTCACATTCATCGAGACGGTCACGTTGTAATCCCCTGGTTTCAGATTCTTTAGTTCCATTTCCCGTCTTAGATCAAAGACCAGTTTTCCCTCGAACTTTTTCAGTGTGAACGGAACTTTATGAGGATAATCAAAAGTGTATACTTTATCTTCCCCTCTCATTATCTCAAAGTGATATTCGCTTATTGTAACTTTTTTCTCTCCTGGATCCCTGTTGTATATCCAAACTTTCACATCCAGAGGTTTAGACGATATGATTTCATCTTCCGCTTTTAT
>QNAV01000181.1:0-3357 GCA_003641585.1 Thermotoga sp.
ACGAAGCTTAGACCTTTTAAGACATCGAGTCTTTTTTCTCTGGATTTCATGTTCACTCCTGCCTTTTTCAATTTTTCGATTATCTCCTTAGATTTAGGGTTTCTGAAGTACTCCACGATACTTCTTGCCACCTCTTCTCCGATTCCTTCTATCTTTTTCAAACGCTCGATGGTTGCGTTGGACAGTTCCTCGAGAGAGTCGAAATTCTCTGCGAGGATCTTAGCTGTTTTTGTTCCAACCATCGGTATACCGAGTCCCGTTATCAATTTGTGAAGAGGCCTTTTCTTTGCTTCTTCTATTTCAGAGAGGAGTTTCGCTATCATTCTCTGACCGATTCCTGACCCGAGTTGAGCAAGATCGAAGGGAGTCAAATAGAAGAGATCCGCTATATCTTTAACCAAACCTGCATCGACAAGCCTCTCTATCAACTTCTCCCCAAAGCCCTCTATATCCATGGCATCTCTCGACACGAAGGTTTCAAGGGCCCTTTTTAGTTTAGCAGGACAATGTGGATTCAAACATCTCAGCGCAACTTCTTCTGGCCTCAACTTCCCGACTTTTCCCCCACAAACAGGACATTTATCTGGAGGTTTTATCTCCTTCTCATCGCCTGTCCTGAGCTCCGGTATTGATTTCACAACCTGCGGTATTATTCCCCCTGCTTTTTCTATGAAGACACTATCACCTATCCTTATATCTTTCTCCTTTATGTAATCGAAATTATGAAGAGACGCTCTCTTCACGACAGTTCCAGCGAGTTGCACAGGCTCCAGTTCGGCAACAGGAGTTAAAACTCCTGTTCTTCCCACCTGAATCGTCACGTCCAGTATCTTCGTTCTAGCCTGCTCGGCAGGGAATTTAAAGGCGATCGCCCATCTGGGAGCTTTGGCTGTTGCTCCTAAAACTCTCTGATACTCGAAGCTGTTGACCTTAACGACGATTCCATCAACCCAATAGTCCAATTCCTTTCTTCTCTCTATCCACTCTCTCCAGTAATCGATCACTTCATCTATGTTCTTACAGAGCTTGGAATGGGGATTCACCTTAAAACCAGCCTCTTTGAGAAATTGAAGAGCTTCCCACTGACTCTTCACTCCGTATTTTTCAGGGTTTATGAGGTAATACATGAAAGAATCCAATCTTCTTGAAGCAACTACCCTGGTATCGAGCTGTCTTAAAGTACCGGCCGCTGCGTTCCTGGGGTTCGCAAATAGGGGTAATCCCTCTTCTTGCCTCTCTTCATTTATTCTTTTGAACTCTTCAACAGGCATGTAGATTTCTCCTCTCACCTCAAGTGTTAAAGGCTTTCTGAGCCGCAGAGGGACACTCCTCACGGTTTTCGCGTTTTCCGTGATGTCCTCCCCTTCAACTCCATCACCCCTGGTAGCCCCAAGAACTAGTCTTCCATTTTCATATCTCAAGGCTATAGATACGCCATCTATCTTGAGTTCGACGACGTACTCAACATCTGAGACCACCAAGGTTTTTTTGACCCTTTTATCGAATTCCCTGATGTCCTCCTCGTTGTACGTGTTATCTAAACTGTACATGGGTTGAGAGTGTCTGACCGTTTTGAAACCTTCCAAAACCTTTCCTCCAACTCTTTGAGTCGGAGAATCTGGTGTTACAAGCTCTGGATACTTTTTCTCGAGTTCTATCAACCTTTTCATCAGTTTGTCATATTCCTCGTCCGTTATAACGGGATCGTTGAGAACGTAATACCTGTAATTGTGGTACTCTATCTCTTCTCTTAACTTCTCCACTTCTTCTATGATACTTTTTGGAATATTCCTCATGCTTTCAACCTCCATCTCATCCCAGTATCTTCTCCTCACCATACCCAGTATTAAGAGCGACATGACGAAAAATTTCAACCACTTCGCCTTTCCATTTGCACTTTTCATAGCAGTAATAATTATAAACCCTCATGAAATACAGTAAAATTTAAAAAATAACATACATAGATTCTTGATGCTTTCTTAATCTTCAAGACTTTTCTCGGTTTCATAATTCGTCGCATCTTATGTTATCATACATACAAAATACTTAAAGCATAAGAACCTCTGGATCAGAAAAACGGATTTCCTTATTATACAATCATTTCAGTATTTTTGATATTTCTCAAGGGAGGTGTTTCTCGTGAAGAAGCTTCTCGTTTTCGTGCTGTTACTGGTTTTCGCTTTCGCATTCGCAGGAGAGCCGAAAAAAGGTGGGACATTGGTCATAGCTTATTGGGGAGATCCCATATCTTTCAATCCGGACGCCAAGATCGATGATGCAGGAAGCGGGATCTACGGTTGTATCTTCAGCAGGCTTGTAGCTCTGGATACAGATTACAACGTTATACCAGATCTTGCAGAAAGCTGGGAAGTCTCGGAAGATGGCCTGACCTACACTTTTCATCTGAGAAAAGGTGTCAAATGGCATGATGGACACCCTCTCACCTCAGCCGATGTTGTCTGGACTTTCAAACAGATAATGTCTCACAAAGAAGCTCCTGCCAACAGGCATTTCAGAGATGTCGAAAGTGTTGAAGCACCAGATGATTACACGGTTGTCATAAAGCTTAAGAAACCGTACGCTCCATTCCTGGGATTCCTTGCCTGGTACGGTACTTACATTATGCCAAAACACCTGTACGATATCACAGAAAATGGCTCTCCTGTTGACTGGCTCAACAATCCACACAACCAGAATCCCGTTGGAACAGGACCATTCAAATTCGTGGAATGGGTCAAGGGAGACCATGTTACTCTCGAGAAGAACCCAGATTACTTCCTTGGAGAGCCTTATCTTGACAGGATAGTCTTCAAAATAATTCCAGATGAGAACACGGCACTTCAGGCGTTCTTAAACGGTGAAGTTGATTACGATGGTAACGTGAGTAGGGCTCAAATCGATACGCTGAAGAGAGTACCAGGTGTTGTAGTTTACTTGAAGCCAGGGCCAAGTAGATACTACATGGGATTCAATGTAAACAGAAGAGAATCTCCGTTCCATGACAAGAAAGTCAGATTCGCTGTTGCACATGCGTTGAACAGAGAAGAGATATTCAAGAAAGCCATCAAGTACGGACAGGTTGCAGAAGGTTTCTACACGCCAGCCATTCCATGGGCTTACAATCCAAACGCCAAGATACCTGAATACAATCCAGAACTTGCAGAAAAGCTCCTTGATGAAGCGGGATACCCAAGGAAAGAAGATGGTTACAGATTCGAGGTAACACTCGTGTATTTCCAGGGACAGGAATGGAGGGATATGTCCACCATAATTAAAGAGCAGCTCGACAAAGTTGGAATAAAGGTGAAACTTGAAGAATACGAAATAGCAGCGTACATAGAAAAAGTCCTGAAAGCA
>QNAV01000182.1:0-3340 GCA_003641585.1 Thermotoga sp.
GATCTGATCTGCCCTGTAAGCCTCATGAATTGGTGACGAGAAGAGAACGAGGTATGGCAGATCTTCTGCCAACATCTCCTGAAGTTTGAATGCGAGTTTCCTTGCTTCTTCTATACTCGTTGCAGCGAGGAATTCATCCGCAACTTTGTCGAACTCTGGATTGTTGTATCCGGGTGTGTTGAAGTCACCAGGTCCCATTCTCTTGCTGTGGAAGAAGTCAACAAGGTAATCTGGATACAACGTGAGACCCCAACCAAGCATGTACATGTCGTAATTGAAGTTTTCATCCCAGACTTTTTGAACTATGTAGTTGAAGTCAACAAGGTTCGCTTTTATCGGAATACCGAGTTCGTTTGCCCATTTTTCGATGAATATAGCAGTTGTTGCCCTCATTGGGTCGTAACCAGGACCAGGTGCAAGAAGTTCTATCTCTTCAAGTCTCTTTCCATCGGGTCCAATGAGCCCTTTACCTTTCCTCACGATCTTGTCTCCTTTTATCTTGGGCTCAACGATCCATTTGAATCCCGCTTTCTTGAGAAGTTCTATCGCTTTCTTCCTTCTTTCACCATAGCTCATCCCCTCACCGATTGTTTTAACGTCTTTGTTGTACCAGAAGACGTTACCTGGTGGAACCGGTGTAGAAACTGGTATGGCCTGACCTGCGAGGATTCTGTTACAGATGAAGTCTCTGTCGACAAGGAGTGCTATGGCTTGTCTGAATTCTTTGATGTTCATGGGATACCTTCTCATGTTGAAGGCGACGTATCTGAATCCGTTACTTGGTGATGAGACGAGCTTTATACCAGGTTTCCCTCTCAACTGATCGAGTTCACCTTTCTGAAGTCCCAACGGATTGAATATGAATGAAACGTCTCCATTTATCAGAGCAGTTATGGCAACACTTCTTTCTTTGTATATTCTGTAGATTATGCTATCCACGAATGGCCCCGTTTCTACTTTGAGTTCAACATCTCCTTTCGGTTCACCGTAACCTACCCAGTGGAATCCTGTGTTCTCGTTCTTCAACTCAACAGCTCCGTTTTTGTAAAGGATTTCAACGAATCCTCTGTCATAATAGTCGGGAAGAGCCGCATTCTCAACGAAAGCTCCCTTTTCCCATTTCTTGAGCACGAATGCTCCGAGGCCGGGGTCTTCTGGCTCGTAGCTGTAGAGGGTCTGAAGCGGGTTTTCACTCTTCAAAGCTTCTTCGATCTTGGGTTCCCAGAATTTCTTCTGCACGATGGCTCCCATCAATGCACCGAATTCGACTTTCGCAAGTCCGAGTTTTTTGAAGTAGATCTTGACCGTGTAATCATCCACCTTCTCTGCTTTTTCAACGAAATCCGGGTCATACATGGAAGCCCAGTTACCACCAAGACCGTAATCCTTTATGAGCTTGAGCACTGTGTTGATGGTGAAAACGACATCATCGGCAGTGAACGGTGTTCCATCGCTCCATTTAACATCATGTCTGAGAGGGATTTCGTATACCCAGTATTCCCCTTCTTGATATTTCTTTGGCATGTCAGCTGCAAGTGCAGGTATCCAGTCGAATCTGACATCCGAGTATGTGTACAAAGCGCCGTACTTTCCAGCCATAACGTAGGTGTTCCAAACAGTGGCCGCTGGTCCGTAGTGGTTCCAAACATTCAGTGTTTTTGGTTCTTCATAGATGGCCCAGTTTATAACCTTTGCCCCAAAGATAGAGACAACCACTAAAACCATGAAGAGAATGAAGAGTTTTTTCATACCACCTCTACCTCCTTTCTTCGTTTTAAAGAGACCTTATATGATTATACACACTCTCTCACACATCGGTCAAGAAAATGCAACTCAAACGTTAGGGTGAGGGGGATGAAATGGTAGGGTGTGGGGTACAGGGTATGGGGTACAGAGTGTTAAGGTGGTTGATGATCGCTGCTCGGTGATCGATAATCGAACCCCACACCCTTCACCCCATACCCCAGTAATGTATAATTTTCCCGGAGAGGGACGGGTGGTCGCGGGCGCACACACGTGTGTGTTCTGAGGAAAGTCCGGACTCCGAGGGCAGGGTGCCGGGTAACACCCGGAGGGAGCGATCCCTGGAAAGGGCCATAGAGAAGAAGACCGCCTGAAAGGGCAAGGGTGGAACGGTGGGGTAAGAGCCCACCAGGATCGGGGCAACCCGATCGCTTGGCAACCCCCACCCGGAGCAAGGCCGAGCAGGGGAGGGTGGCCCGCCCGAATCCCCGGGTAGGCCGCACAGATTGATGACCACCCACGACAGAATCCGGCTTACAGTCCCTCTCCTTTTTTAAAATCTTATGATATGATTTCTTTGAAGGTGATATACATGGAAAGGTTACAAATACAGAAGGAAGCCGAAGAATTTGTGGATGAGCTCGCCTCGATAAAAGGTCATGAATTCCTTCAGAAAGAAAGGGATCTTATCTCAAAAGCCTACGTTGTGGCTTCGAAAGCCCATGAAGGAATGGTACGTTTTTCAGGAGAGCCCTTCATCAACCATCCAAAAGAAGTTGCAAGAATTTTAGCATCCCTTGGAATGGATGTCGTTACCATAACAGCCGGTCTTCTTCACGATGTGGTTGAAGACAGCGAAGGAAAGGTGACATTGGACGACGTCATTAAAATCTTCGGGAGGGAGATCGCAAGGATTGTGGATGGTGTCACAAAAGTCAGTAGTATAAATCCTCCCGTTGGAATGAGTGATATGAAGAGAAAGATAGAAACGATCCAGAAGATGTTCCTCGCTATGGCCGAAGACATGAGAGTTATATTCGTGAAACTCGCTGATAGACTCCACAACATGAGGACGATACAGTATGTCAGGGATGAGGAGAAAAAACGCTATAAAGCGCTTGAAACCCTTGAAATATACGCACCGATAGCTCATAAACTTGGTATTCACTCCATCAAATCCGAATTGGAGGATTTGGCTTTCAAAGTTCTCTATCCGGAGGAATACTATATGCTGAAGAGGCTGGTGGCGGAGAAAAAGAAGGAAAGGGAAGCAAGAACTAAAGAGTACATGGACATATTGAAAGCTGCTCTAGAAGAACATGGGATAGAAGCGAAAATAGAAGGGCGTTACAAGCATTACTACAGTATCTGGAGAAAGATGAAGGAGAGAGGAAAAAGATTCGAAGAAATCTACGACCTCATAGCTGTCAGGGCGATCGTGAAAGATGTTCCAACATGTTACAGTGTCCTTGGGATCGTTCACAGCATATGGCCTCCCCTTCCAGGAAGGATAAAGGATTACATAGCCGCTCCAAAATCCAATGGTTACAAATCGCTTCACACAACGGTGATAACGCAATATGGTGAACCCCTTGAA
>QNAV01000183.1:0-3330 GCA_003641585.1 Thermotoga sp.
GTGATATCATCTCAAAGGGGAGGGTATTCAGATGAACAGATTGAATCTTGCTCAAAAGCCAACTCCCATCGAATTTTTGAAGAGAGCTTCTGATGAATTCGGCTTCGAGATCTGGGTGAAAAGGGATGATCTCACAGAAATGGTGGGAAGTGGGAACAAGGTGAGGAAGCTGGAATTTCTTCTAGCCGATGCACTTTCGAAGAAGTGTGATACCGTTTTCACATGTGGTGGTATTCAATCGAATCATGCAAGAGCCACCGCTTATTTCTCGATAAAGCTGGGAATGTCTCCTGTTCTTTTTCTCAGAAAGAGTGATGAGTTCGTCTTCAACGGGAACTATTTCATTAACCATCTTCTTGGAGCCGAGATAGTCGAGATAACCCCTGAGGAGTATGAAAGAATAGACGAGATATTCAGGGAAAAGAAGGAAGAATACGAAAGAAAGGGTAGGAAAGTCTACATAATACCAGAAGGTGGATCTAATCCGCTTGGCGCTCTTGGTTATTATCACGCTGTCTTCGAGATAAGGGATCAGACGGACCTCGAAGAGTTCGATGCCGTTTTCAGCGCCCTTGGAAGTGGGGGAACAGTTGCAGGACTTGCTTCAGGTCTTTCGCTTTTGGAAAAGAAACCTCATCTTGTAGGAGTAAACGTGACGAAGAGGTCAAAAGATCTCTTCTACGAGAGGATAGAAAAGATAGTTGAAGGTATGAAGGAAATGGGGATCCATGTGGAGAAACTAGATTACGAAGTTGTTGATGACTTCAGTGGGCCGGCTTATGCGATACCAAGCGAAGATGACGTGGAGATGATAGAGAAAATGGCGAAACTTGAGGGCATAATATTGGATCCCGTCTACACTGGGAAGGCTTTCAGAGGCATGGTTGAGATGATGAAGGGTAGCGGTAAGAAAGTTCTATTCATTCACACGGGAGGGTTGTTTGGGATCTTTGCTCAAACCAGGAGGTTCAAGTAATGTTTCACTACGCTGTTATTGTGAACACGATAGCGGTGATTCTGGGTGGGACTTTTGGGACTATATTCGGAAAAGGAATCCCTGAGAAGTACAAGGTTATTCTATTTAATGCCGTCGGTTTGACAACTCTCGCTATGGGTGTGCGAATGATCATGGAAGGCAAAGAGTTTCTTTTGATATTGGGATCTTTGGCTCTTGGTGGAGTTATAGGAACGCTTTTTGGAATAGAGGAAAAGCTTCAAGGATTGGCAAATTACATGAACAGGAAGAAAAAGGATGAAGCGAGCTTTGCGAAAGGCTTTGTTACCGCTTCCGTTCTCTTTCTGGTAGGTCCTATGACGATCATAGGTTCGATAAACATAGGTGTTTCCGGTGATCCAAACCTCATTCTAATAAAATCCCTTCTTGATGGGATATCCTCAACTATTCTCTCCTCTTTGTTCGGGGCTGGTGTGATTTTCTCCGCCATCATGGTTTTCCTTGTTCAAGGACTTTTAGTTTCCTTCGCTTCGACTTTGAAATTTCTAGCAACTCCTGAATTTCTTGGAGATTTTGTTGGGGTCGGTGGTGTCATGATTCTTGGACTCGGTCTTAGAATACTCGAGATAAGGGATATAAAGGTTGGAAATTTCCTCCCCGCCCTTCTCATAATACCATTTTTCGACTGGCTCAAGATGTTTTTCTAAGAAACACTTAAACCATGTCTAAAGCGATTTTAAGCAGAATATCGCATCCCTGGATGATCCAAGAGGTGACATTAGAGTGGTTTTGGATTTAACCCTTGCAAACACAGTCCTTCTTATTTAGAAACGAAAACACCATCTTCCAAGATTGGCACGACGTTGAAGAGGTCGATTCGAGAGCAAAAGATCACATCTTTTTCAAATCCAAGACGGATGAGCTTTTGAGCGTGTGATGATCTTCTGATCTCTGCTTCTATATTTTCCACACTTTCATAGTAACGCATGGCTACTTTAGAAGCATCGTCTAGATCTTCTCTGCCGAGGAGTTTCACGATCATACCAGCAAGGAGAAAGTCCTCCAGAGAAAAATTCCCTTCGGTTCCAGAGCAGACGATGCTTATCTCTTCCGAATCCTTCACAAAATTCACAACGGAAGAAACGTTCAAGAAGGAAACCGCTATTATCTTTGAACATCTTAAAAGTTTCACAACTCTTGTCCCGTTCGTCGTCGTCAAAATTATCTTTTTCCCTTTTACTATCTCCTTCTTGTACTCCAGAGGTGAATTCCCAAGGTCGAATCCCTTTATTTTCAAACCGCCTCTTTCACCACATAGAAGAGCATCTTTTTCTCTCATATTTTCAGCTTCTTTAACCTTCTCGACCGGCCTCACAAACAGTGCACCGTTTGAGAGAGCCGTTACAATCGTGCTGGTTGCTCTGAGAACGTCTATTACAAGGCAAACACCATCTGTTTCTATGTCTTCAGGAAGTGTGAAAGTTCTAACCACATTATCACCTTCTGACAGAATCTTTCATGAGAGCCTTCTACGTAGCTCCTCAATTTCTTCCCTTAAACTTCTAATCTCCCTTATGAGGTCTTTTACCATCTTTTCGATGTATTCCCTCTCATCCATGAAGGATGAATCCTCTTTCCATTTAGAAAGGTTGTGCCTGAACAACCAGAGTGTTGCAGCAACTAAGACTATAAACCCAGCGATGGTTATACCAAAGAACAGGACAAAATAGGAAAGAGAAACTGGAAAATTCTCCATCATCTCACCTCGAATTTCTCATTTTTCCATAGAGATTATATCCAGACTATCTTGTAATCATGGAATTTTCGTGGTAAAATTCTTGACGGACGCCGAGGTGGTGGAACTGGCAGACACGCATGGTTGAGGGCCATGTGGGCTTCGGCCCGTGCGGGTTCAAGTCCCGCCCTCGGCACCAAATAAGGGGCTCAGCCCCTTTTATTTTTCACCCTTTTCAGAATCAATATTCCTCCTATAACTATAGTCGAGTAATAAGTTGCTATTCTCCAGATTAGCAAGGAAACTGCCGCTCTGCTTTTCCCAACTATGCCGCTGTATATTATGTAAAAGCTCCCTTCTATTCCTCCACTGGCACCTGGTGTTGGTAGAAAATAAACGATCATGTTCATGGCCGACTGAAGACCTATAACCTTGAAAAAGTTCAGATTCGTGTCTTCCAGAACTGATATCAAAGAGAGAAACCCCGTAATCTGGGTCAAAAGGATCATGATGAATGAGAGGATGAAGATGGTGAAAAAAACTTTTTTTGAGGATTTCCATAGTGTTTCGAAAGCGTTCATGTAGTTTTCCACCTTATCTTTCACACTATCTCTCACCACATCTGCATCTTTTCTCAAAA
>QNAV01000184.1:0-3323 GCA_003641585.1 Thermotoga sp.
CCTCTCATTGGAAAACTGTATAAATCCGTCATAGAATCATGGAGGAAGTTGAACTTCATAGACGATGGGGAAACTCTCTTCAATTACATTCACGCTTATCACACACCTTGGCATGCTAGAGAGCATCTATCATTCGTCATAGAGAGTTCTAACATGGGGAAAGTCTTCTTCCCAGGAGACATCTGTTATACGCGTCTAGACTACTATGATATAATCAAAGGTAATCGTGAAGGGAAATCCGCTGAGTTTATAAAAGAGAGAGTGAAAGAGTGCAACGTGATAATATTCACTCATGACTTGCCGCTCAATTTGCGATGAACAGGAGGTGCTCCTACCATGAAAGTTGCGTTCGTATCTTATGAAGTCTTCCCTTTCGCAAAAGTTGGGGGACTCGCCGATGTCGCTGGTGCTCTTCCCAAAGTTTTAAAGAAAGAGGGAGTAGATGTTTACGTTTTTATGCCCAAACATAAGATCGTGGAAAAGAACTCTGAAAAGTACGGATATGACGTATCGAAGGTAAAAGAGAACATAGATTTGCCTGTGCTGAGAACCCCTGAGAAATTTTCCATCTACCAATCCAGCATCCCCCGCTCCGGTGTTCCAGTTTACATGATAGCGAATGATTATTATTTCTCAGCGGAAGAGGTCTATAAAGGGCCTGATCTGGCGGAACAAGCGATATTCTTCTCCAACGCCGTTCTCGAGGCTTTGAAAAAATTGAACCTTCAGCCAGATATAATTCATGTCAACGACTGGCAGACATCTCTGATACCTGTTTATCTGAAAACCGTTTACAGGGAAGATCAATTTTTCTCAAAGACAGCTCTTGTTCTGACAATTCACAATTTGGGATATCAAGGAATATTCGATCCAAAATACATGGATTTTGCTGGTCTTCCGAGTTATCTCTTCAACATAGATGGACTCGAGTTTTATGGTCAGATAAACTTTCTCAAAGGTGGTATCATGTTCAGCGATGTTGTAAACACTGTGAGCCCAACTTACGCTGAGGAGATTCAGACGGAGGAGTACGGAGAGAAGCTGGAAGGTGTCTTGAGAGCAAGATCCAGGGATCTGTACGGTATACTGAACGGGATCGATTACGAGATATACAATCCCGCAACTGACGATAAAATCTATGTGAATTATGATATCGAATCTTTTGAGAAAAAATGGGAAAACAAGGTAGAACTTCAAGAGGAATTGAAACTTCCTGTAAGGAAAGATGTGGCTGTTATAGGTATGATAACAAGGCTTGTCGATCAAAAAGGACTGGATATATTGGCAGATATCTTTGAATATCTAACTTTAATGGATGTCCAGTTCGTTCTTTTGGGAACGGGAGATTCGAAATACGAAAAAATGTTTGAAGAATTCGCTAGAAAATATCCCGAAAAAGTTTCCGCAAATATAAAATTCGATGTTACGCTGGCTCAGAGAATTTACGCGGGTGCAGACATGTTCCTCATGCCGAGTAGATACGAGCCCTGCGGACTCGGTCAGATGTTCAGTATGAGATACGGTACGATACCCGTGGTCCGATACACAGGGGGACTAGCAGATAGTGTGAAGGAATACGATCCGAATAGAAAAGAAGGTACGGGATTTGGATTTGAAGAGTACGATTCTGCTTATCTTTTAAAAGCTCTGGCAAAAGCAGTCCATTTCTATTACAGAGAAAAGGATCATTGGATACAGCTGATAAAGAATTGTATGAGCTCGGATTTCTCCTGGGAGAGATCCGCTAGTGAATACATAAAGCTCTATCAGGAGGCTCTTTCAAAGAGGGTTTCTGGTTGAGGAGGGAACGGTATGCCTGAATTCAGAAAAGATCCAGTCGTGAAAAGATGGGTCATAATAGCAACGGAGAGGGCGAAAAGACCCCATGACTTTGCAAGGGTTAAAGAGGAAGTGAAAACGACCTTTTGTCCCTTCGATTATGGTAACGAGCATGTAACCCCTCCCGAGATCTTCGCTTTTAGACCACCTGACACGGAACCAAATACTCCTGGATGGTGGGTGAGGGTTGTTCCTAACAAGTTTCCAGCGGTAAATCCGGAACTGGAGCCTGAGAAGTATGGCCATGGAATGTACGACGCCATGACAGGTTTTGGATACCATGATGTGATTGTGGAAACTCCTGATCACAACACGAATCTGGCTCTCATGGATGTAAAGCAAGTGGAAGAAGTTATATGGGCCTACAAAATGAGATTCAATCAGTTGGTTAAAGATGAGAACATAAAATACATCTTAATATTCAAAAACCATGGAAAAGAAGCCGGGGCGTCTTTGCAGCATCCCCACAGCCAATTGATAGCCATTCCCATAGTTCCAAAAAGGGTTCAAGAGGAGTTGAACGGTGCAAGGGAATATTACTCTTACAAAGAAAGGTGTGTCTTTTGTGACATCATTCATCAGGAAAAATTTGAGAGTAAAAGGATAGTTGAAGAAAACGATAAATTCATAGCGATAGAGCCATTCGCCGCAAGATTTCCTTTTGAAACATGGATTCTCCCAAAGAGGCATTCTCATAATTTTGGCGACATAGAGGAAGATGAGTTGAGATTCCTTGCAAGAATCTTGAAAAACGTTTTGTACAGAATATATGTCGCTCTTGATAATCCTCCTTACAATTTCGTTCTTCACACCGCACCAACTTACGGTGAGGGAAAGGTGTATTACCACTGGCACCTCGAGATATTTCCAAGACTCACGAAAGTGGCGGGTTTTGAATGGGGCTCGGGATTCTACATAAATCCTACTCCTCCCGAAGATGCCGCGAAATTCCTGAGAGAGGTGAAAATAGAATGATTTATGATAAAATCTCGAAAGATAATCCAAATAAAAATAATACCCAGAATGAGGAGGAATGGTAGAATGGAAGTTCTGAAAGTCAGTTCGAATTCTAATCCCAACAAGGTCGCGGGGGCTATAGCAGGAGCCCTATCAAAGGCTGATAAGGTAGAGATACAAGCCATAGGTGCAGGGGCTGTAAATCAGGCTGTTAAGGCTATAGCCGTTGCAAGGAGGTTCTTAGCAGAATCAGGGAAAGATCTCTACGTTGTACCAGGCTTCATTGAAATTCTCATAGGAAACGAAGCAAGGACCGGCATCTCTTTCAAGGTATTCATAGAGGAGAACAGCAAGAGAGAATGATGAAATGGATCCCATCCAGGAGATTGTGGAAGCGTGCAGGGAAGATCCACGTATAAGAAAGATAGTGGAAGAAATAGCGGCTATGGAAGATGATGAAAGAGAAATCTTTAGAAAGAAGGTGAAATCTTATTTTCTGAGCAGAACATCTCCAGAGGATGTGGAAG
>QNAV01000185.1:0-3299 GCA_003641585.1 Thermotoga sp.
ACGTATATCGGAATACCCCATGGAACCAGGAGGGAAAGATAAAGGAGCTTCGAAGAGAATTTTTTCGAGCTCAAGATCAACGCTAGAGATATGGATACAGCTACCGTAAAAAAAGCGTTCAAGAAAGCCCACAGAGTGCTTATCCTGAGGCTATAAAAGAAACCTTTATCGTCCAGAAGGTAACGGTAGTTTTCAAAACCTGCAAATGTCCTTTCACCGTAAATATCGTGGTAGAAGGAATTGTAAAACGCGTAGAACAGAGGAAAGAAACCGAAAAAGAACACAAGGAAGATGGCGGGAAGTAGAGATACGCTTTTCATATCGATCCCCTCAGCATCTTCAACACCTTTTCTGGGAGGTGCTCTCTGTTTTCACAATTTACTTTCATTATCATGAGGTCCTCTCTTTTTAGAAAAGGAAAGAAACTCAGGGAATCCTCCCTCACCACCCCTAATACCCTTTCTGCTTTCAAAACGGATCTTTCAACACTTTCAAGGAAAGGTTCAAGCCTTCTTTCAAGAAAACCCAGTTCATCCATCACGAGGAGTGTTTCCTCATCAAATCTAAGATTTTTCAAAAATTCAACGGCTTTTTCAAAACCTCTCATATAAGGAATAATACCGTTTTTCGTCATGATACCTATGAAAAACTCTTCTTTTTTCCCAATGGGTATGAACAACACGCCATTTCGCAGTTTTTTCGTGAAGAACCCCGCCACTTTATCGAAAGACATCATGACTTTCAGAACGATGGTTGTTTTTCCAACGCCCTTGGGACCCGTGAGGAATATCTTCAAAATGCCACCTCCATTTCTATCGATCATATGAATATGATATCTCTAACCCGTATCGAAGAGCAATTGTGATAGAATAGATTCGAACACGATGAAAGGATAGAAACTCTTGGAGGTGGATATCAAGTGGAAGAAATAAAAGAAAAAGTCGATAGACTCGAATATGCTCTCATGAGACTTGCGTACACCCAGCAGAAAACGGAGATGGAACTCCAGGAATTCAAGAGAGAAATGCAAGAGTTCAAAAATGAAATGCAGGAGTTTAAAGGAGAGATGCAAGAATTCAAGAACGAGATGTTAGAGTTCAAGAATGAGATGAGAGAGTTCAAAGACTGGTCAAAGAAAAACATAGAAAATCTGAACCGTCAGTGGGGGAATTTAGCGAACAAGTTGGGTACCCTGGTTGAGGATATTTTCGCACCTTCGATAGATATCGTTATAAAAAGGCATTTTAAAATAGCACCTGACAGGATATACACGAATCTTCTTGTGAGGAAAAACGGTGATGAACTCGAGCTCGACATAGTGGCGTCTTCAGTGAAAGAGAAAAAATTATTCGTGGTTGAGGTTAAAGCAAATCCTGACAGGGAAGAGTATGTGGAGAGGTTCCAGAGGAAACTTTCCATGGTGTTTGAATATTTGCCTGAATACGCTGGTTTTGAATTGCTCCCCATTTATGCTGGTTTCAGCATGAAAGAAAACACCGTGAAAAAACTGTCACAACTTGGAATTTACGCTATGGTCGTTCGAGGAGACATTCTTGAAATTGTGAATTTCGATGATATCAGAAAAAGTTAATAGGTATCCAAATCGAAACCCCCGAGCCAGAACACCTAAAGGCTGATGCCCATGGTGTCTGGCCGGTAGGGTGCGACGGGAAACCGTCGTGCCTCCCATTCTTGGAAAGGGGGTGATTTTTTGTGAAAAGGTACGTGTTTTTCTTGCTGATCCTGTCGTCCCTTGTTTTCCCTCAAATTCGGATCCATCTCAACGGAGAGCTGTATGCATCTTTCCAAACGGAAGAACTCCTGAAGATTTCTTATGACCTTCCCAAATGGAACGGACCTGGTGTATCCTTCCTCGAAATTCTCCCCTTGATGGAAGAGATTGGCTCTCTTACTTTGGAAAACGACCGTGGAAGGATGACCATCGATGATGATGTTTCAGACAAACTCTGGGATTTCTACCTTCTCTGGAATGGGAAAAACTGGGACGTTTTGAGAGAGAACACGGTGATTTTCCAGGATCTGAGGGATATCGAGATCGTAGGAGATGAGATCGAAGGTGGTGAGATAGAGGTCTGGATCAGCTGGGAAGGGACTGAGAAGCTGAAGGAGGAGATAAAGCGTTTCGAAAAGTTGCATAAAGGAATAAAGGTGAGAGTTGTTGATGTTCCAAAAACCGAAGGAAAGCTCCTTACGGTTATGAAAGCTGGTGGGAAGTTACCAGATGTTGTGATGGTTCAGGGAAGTTTTATAAGCTCTCTGAAGAGAGCAAGGGCAATTCAAAGTCTAGATTACATCTTTAAGGATGTTAAGAGTGCTCTTATTGAAAAATCCTGGAAGGCCTTTGAATTGGACGGAAGAATATGGGCGATACCGTTCTATCTTGACACCCAGATGGTTTTTTACAACAGGAAACTATTTCGAGAGAAGAAAATCCCCTTTCCTCGGAAAGATTGGACCCTATCTGAAATGGAGGAGATGGCCTCTTCTTTGAACGATGAAGACACATTCGGGCTGATCTGGAACGCTTATTCTGCATACTGGTTCATACCTTTTCAACTTGGTTCCGGAAAGGAAAGGATCGTGGAAGAGGATGGAAGGGTCATAATCGATGATGAAGCGACAAAAGAAGCCATCACGTACGTATACGATTCCATCAAGAAGAAAACGATGTATGCTATGGAAAGAGACGCCATGGTCTCGTTCTTTGCAAGGGGAAAAGTCGGTATGATCCTTGGTGGGTCCTTCATGATACCTGAATTCAAGCGCCTTGACCTTGATTTCTCCGTCGCTCCTTATCCCTTCAACGAGAGAAAAGGAAAGAACATTTCCCCCCTTCTGGACTTCAAAGGTTTTTCCATCGTTAGAAAGACGAAAGAGCCAGTACTTGCGAGAAGACTCATAGAGTACCTGATAAGCGTCGGTGTTCAGAAAAGATTCTGTGAAAATTTCTACAAGCTTCCTGTGAACGAAGATCCTTTCAAAGCAATGGAGGAAAATGATGATATATTCGAAACCGCTTTTGAAAGTGTCAAGATAGGTTACATAATTCCCACTTCTCGCATGTACAGAGTTTACAAATCCACGATGTGGAAGTTGTTAAGGCTTGTTTTCTCAGGAAAGATGAGCGTTAAGGAAGTTCTGGAAAAAGGTCAGAAAATTCTGGACAGAATCTGGAAGGAGGGAACAAAATGAGGAAGTTTTTCGTACTCATTCTGGTATTACTCAGTGTATTGATTTTAGCTGACCTTGAGATTCTGGTGAAAAACGGTGATCTGGCT
>QNAV01000186.1:0-3271 GCA_003641585.1 Thermotoga sp.
CAATATATTTATAAATACATTGCCAATTCACCTTCAGGTTGAGGAAAAATGTCGTTAACAGATTTGAACGAGCAGAATCCTTGGTGGAGAGACAAGAGACTTATTGATGATGATCATCTTATCAGGGTGTGGGAAAAATCCTCCTTTAAGTGGAAGCCTCAAATCATGGAAACATTCGAGTGGGATACGAATATTGTTTACACCCTTCGTGGACCCCGACAGGTAGGAAAAACCACGCTTCTCAAACTTAAGATTAGAGAACTTCTGAGAGAGGGTGTTGATCCTCGCAGAATATTTTATTGGACCTGTGACCAGGTTTCGAGCTTTGAAGAGCTGACTTCAATAATCAGGGAGTATCTGGATTGGGTTCGGAGATTCTTCGACGGCAGAGTGTACCTGTTCCTCGACGAGGTTTCCATGATCAGAGACTGGCAACGCAGCGTCAAGTATCTCTACGACATAGGAAAACTTAGAGACTGCCTGGTGGTGCTCACTGGATCACACAGTCTCGATGTGTTAAAGGCGACTGAGAGTCTTGCGGGGAGAAGAGGGGAAGTGGACAAATTAGTGAACAGCCTTCCCGACAAAGTTCTTCTCGGTGCAAGATTCTGCGAATACGTGGAAACACGGGACGCGAGTTTGCACGACACTCTTCGCAGCATGAATCTTCAGTCCAGAAGCGTGAAGCTGCGAATCCTACGCGTGCTCGCCGAGGGGGAGATACCCGATGTCCTTCAAGAACTGACACCATACTCGAATATCTTAGAAGGCTTCCTGGAGGATTATCTCGTTACTGGTGGAATTCCCCGGGCTGTTAATTGTTACATCTCTGAGGGAGTAATCCCTGAGATAGTTTACGGCGATTACGTGAATCTCATTCTACGAGATATCGTACGATGGGGAGGCAACGAGGCGTATCTTAGGCAGGTGGTTCAGCGGGTGATTGAAACGCTTTCCTCCCAAGTTGGCTGGAACACTCTCAAAAAGGGAACCGAAATCGCAAGTCACGATACGATACGCTGGTATGTCACCATCCTCAGAAACAGTTTCGTGGTTTCCTACATCCATCACCTCGCCAAAGATAAGGGCGTACCATACTATAGAAAAGCCAAGAAAATATATTTCGCGGATCCATTCATTTTCCACGCACTCAGGTGGTGGGCCTTCGGCGAAAGAAACCCGTTTCAATATTCCCTAGACTATCTCAAAAACCCTGAAGAGAAGAGCAGAATACTTGAATCTGTAGTCTGTGATCATTTGATTCGTCTTCTAGTAGATTTGGAGCCCAGCCCTCAATTCGACTCAACCACCAAGCTCTTCTACTGGGAAAGCGAAAAAAAGCGGGAGGTAGACTTTGTGATAAAAATGGGAGACTCATTCATACCCCTCGAGGTCAAATACAAGTCTTCAATCCACAGAAACGACGCCTATGGAATCATAGACTTTGTGAAAGGCGGAAAATCACACAAGGGAATAATAATCACAAGGAACGCAATGATCAAGGGACGAAACTACGTGGGAATACCTGCGCCGCTCTTCCTACTCCTAACCTAGAGCGCGGGAAAGTGAAAAAGGGGGATGAAGATGCGTCTAAGCTCCATCCTCCCACCTCAGACGGGAAATTCTAACAATTTAACCAATCAGCGTCGGAACCCATCACTTAAGCTCTAATACTTGGTACCTTGAGTATCCTCTTTTGATGAAATCGTAGTCAAGCATCTCTATTTTCTCGGGAATGATTTTCAGGATGAGGTCTCTCTTTCCCCGAACTATCTTCTGCGCCTCCTCGAATCCCTCGTCGCCCTCCCTCAGAAATATTAGTCGATCTCTTCCGGTTGCGGTGATCTGCATCCCCTGTATCTTACCCGTGTCCAGCGGAGTGTAGATGCCGATGCTAACAACAGGGTTCTCCTCAATGTTTTTCACTTTTCTCCCAGGAGCAAGACCCACATAGATATTGAAGCCTTCCTCCTCGGTGTAAAAATCAAGAGGTGTGGCGCGAGGAATGTTATTGCTACAGGTACACAAAACCAGGACCTTTCTCTCGTCCAAAAATTTTCGTATCTCCCTTCTCAACTCTTCCTCAGGCATCTTCTTACCTTTCCCCATACATCATCACCCACCATACACGGATTCCAAGTCTTTTCAATTCGGTCTAGTAAGGTTTTTCACGCAGCACTCCGAAGGTCACCGCAGGGCAGCACGCGAATGTTTTTCAACGGTCCGGCTAATGTGTGACTGTGCTTTTAGAGTTCTCCGCTTGAGGTTTCGACTCCTCTCTCCCATATCTTGAAGAGAATCACGTCCTTAAACTTTTCCTTGAAGGCTTCAAGTCTCTTCTCGTTCTCAAACAGGAGGAGGACGCAGCCCCCGCCTCCGGCTCCGCAAACCTTCCCCGCGTCAGCCATACCTATCAGTTTCTCAATCTCGGGAGTGCTAACAGTGGGTATCCGGCTCTGCCAGTACCACGTATCCCTAACAAGCTGCCTCACACGGAACATGTTCTCCGAAAGAAGCTCGTCCCTCATCCTGGTTGCGATCTCGCTCAGCTTGCAAAGAATCGGTTCGACGTAGGGGTAGTTGGCGTAAACGAAAAAGTGGCGAGGACTACGAGACTTCCCAGTGTTAACGAGAACCGCGAGATCCTGAAGCCCCCGCCTCACCTCCTCCGACACGGGAATAGGCGTGCGATAAACGTTGTCCCTGTAGAACTCCCAGTAGTTCAAACCCCCGTAGGTGCTCGCAGCCATATCCTGCATCCCACACACGTTCTCCTGAAGCTCCCTCCGATAAGCCCTCATAAGAATCTCCTCACGGTCCCTGAGACCATCCTCAACAATCGCCTTGATAACGTTATAAGCACCACTGGTTCCAAGACCCATACCAAGCCAATCACACACAATTTCACTACCGTCATAGACCTGAAACTTGTCGATGGCAAAGTTCACCAGCGCACCAACATGCTGCTCAGTGAACGGAGGAGCATCAGTCCAACCACCACTCAAATCAACACGAAGAGGAGCCCTAACTTTCCAATCCATAGCACCAACCTCAACCAAGGATGACCATACACAACTCAACAATGTTAAACATACTAGGAAGAGGAAATCTATAATAAATCTTCTTTCACTTTCAGGTTAACCCCTAATTAAAAGTAGCGGGAATCACGAAACCTTTCCGAAATCTTTTCTCCCCTCAAGTATTATTCTCTGGATTTCTTCAGCGTCTTTGCAAGTGTGAGTATGCCTATAAATCCTGTTCCGTGTTGAAA
>QNAV01000187.1:0-3256 GCA_003641585.1 Thermotoga sp.
CTGCAAACTCTGAAATAAAGCCAAGCTTTTGTCTTGATTTTGGATTGAATTTTGTTGTAATAGGAAAAGCAAGTTCATAACCTTCCAACCGATCATCATAATAATGAATTGGAATGACAACTCTATCGCAGTACTTGAGCAATTTATCAGCACATTTCGTCGTAAACTCAATGGTTTTTTCTGAAAAGCAGTCAGGCGCCATTACGCACTCAAAATCGTGTTCTTTCACGAGTTTTATGTGTTTTTGCCAATTAGGATGTTTAAAATCCCAATCAAGCATTTTTATATCTTCTTCCCATTTTTGATTTGTATGCATCGATTTCCTAAAAATTGTGTTTTCATAAATGCCATCGAGATTCCATCCCGAACAATAGCATGTATGTGTTATGTAAATTCTTTTAATGTTCATTTCCATTCTCTCCGGTTATTTTTATCCTCAACCTCCACCCATTTATCCTCGCCCTCATACAACCTAAGGGACACAATTCTCAAGTGCTTATCAAGCCGCTTCACCATCTCATCCCTTATGTAGAGTGCGATATACTCTGCCGTTGGATAATCGATGATCTCATTGATGTAGCGATGATCAAGCTCCTCTACAACCTCTCGTAGAAGTGCTTTTAGATCTGCAAAATCGATTACAAACCTCGTATCAGGGTCAATATCCCCCTCAACAACGATATCAACCCGGTATGTGTGTCCATGAATGTTCCTGCACTTACCCTCATACTCAGGGAGTGAGTGGGCAGCGTCAAAAGTAAGTGAAATACCTGTTTTAATCATCTTTTCATCACCCCCACTGTTCAGCCATAGCCCGTGCAATTTCAGGATATGTCCTGCTCCTCTCTTTCCATCTTTCAGGAGAAGGTGGAAGCTTCCATATCCGTTGCCTGACATTCTCCGGTTTCTCTGTTATCAGAGGCTTCAGAGGCGGTAGATTCTTGAGCCAGAAGCATGTAGCTTTTGATTCTCTGGCACCGAACATCCATGGTTGAACCAGCTGGTCATACTTCCTTCCTATCAGCTCGACAGCATATCGATGTGGAATCGGATTCTCGATGCATATTCGATCAATCGGGGCATTTATCAGGATTCTGAAAAATTCCGCAGCCTCTTTCAATTTTTCCCATCGTCCGGGTTTTTCATGTAACCACCTGACTCCAGAATTACACAGATAGGTACATGGTGGGTGGGCAATCATCATATCCCATCCATCATCGAGTATCTCCCTGACATCCCCCTGTATGTGATATTCACTTTGATCTTCGGCAGGGAGCAGATCGCAGCTCCAAGCATCATGCCCTCTTTTTCTGAATGCATTTCTGACAGTTCCGGAGAATTCACAGGCTATCAGAATTTTCATCGCCTCCTCCTCGACTTCTTCTCACAATCTCCTCCGCCACACGAACAATAGATGCCCACACGTCGCATGTGGCGGTCGATATCTCATGCCTGCACATTACGTATGTCTCACACAGTTCTTTCATTGTCTCAGCGAGCTCAAGATCACTTTCTTGACCGAGGTTGTAGTTTGGATTTAGAACTCGAATCATTCTTTTGCCTCCCATATATCTTTTCTCCTCCTAATCTCAAACTCATATTCTTGTATTTCCTCCTCGACATCTGACCAAGGAAATACTATCATGTTAACACCGTTGAAATTGAATTCAATAGCAACACCGAGTTCTTCTGCTAACTCTTTTGCTTTTTCTATAGCCTTACCAATCTCTGTTCCCGGTAGAAAGGATGCTTTTAGGATTACTGTAGCCATTCAATCACCTCCTGATCTTAATCTCACGATCTTCATAATATTCTATGTCGTTCCTGAGCATCCACCCAAGTAATCTCCGTAATCTTCGCCCTTTTGGTTCTATCAGGAGACCATCGAAGTTTGTTTCAAATATAATTTCGGTCATTCTTCCTCCTCCAGAAACGATGATAATGATAGAACTTTCTCCATTGCCATCTTTGAAATTGGTTGATTGAACCAGTTTTTGCAACCATCCCAACTCTCCATTTCCTTTAGTTTTTCATATAATTCTGGATATTCCAAATACAGCTGGCGAATTTGTTTTTTACCTTGGAATGGGCAAAACCAGCATCCAGATCTTTTTGGAACTTCCAAATCGTGTTCTTTGATTATCCTGATGCAGTCCCCCCTTGTAATCTTTTCCTCTACAAGGGGGTATTTGTTCTCTACTCCTTTTACTCCAGAATCTCTTACTCTATGGCGCTCATCATAGCTAATTCCTATATACATCTCACATGGTTTTTTTACATAAGAGCGAATTGGCATGATTTTGAATTTATATGTACACCATCTATACTGCCTCAGTGGTCTGATTTTATATTTGAAACAATATTCAGGAAGCGATGAACACCAACCATCCACGTTTGGTCTAATTATTGTGATATCAAATCCCTGATCTTGCAGATATTTCACATAATAATAAGTGTGAGGATAATCTCCACCGTGATCTACGAAAATCGTTTCAAATTCGATATCTTTGCTATTCAACAACAATAATAATGCTGTCGAGTTTATTCCACCGCCGAAAGAAAGATACTTTTTCATTTACTCCTCCTCAAACGTCCCCGGTGGATAACTCTCCTCCATACACTCCTCTTGCCACTCACAACGGAATTCGCACTCCTCTGATCCAGGAACATAGTCACCAAAGCAGGATGGCATGTCTTCATCATCATCCCACTCCTCAACCTCAGAATTTTCATCCCATTCATTCATCCAACCACCTCCTTAATCTATTACATGTGACGATTCGGACATCCGCATTCGGTGCATGTTCCAACCGCTCCAGACCCACATGGATCCGTATCTTTATGTAGAGTTGTTTTTTTACAATGTTTACAATACATGAACCATGAATCCTCAAGATCGATCTTGCTCATCCAATCTCCTCCTTAAACTGTTTCCTCTTCATCTCCCGGAATTTTCGAGACTCTCTGATCTGCTTTGTGCATCGAGGACAGACTGTGAAAAGTACATCGTGGGATTCTTTATATCTTCCATTGCAGAACACGCATCTTTCGTATCTTTCACTCATCCAACCACCTCCTTCGTCTTCTCTCCGATTTCTATAGTACAGTCTACACATCTTCTTACGAACAATGCCTCTGACCACATCGGATGAAACAGTCCGCCGTACTTCATGCACAACAGCAGCGGATTCTCATGATGTCTATGTACACAATTTTTACATTGTTTTTCAATTATGTCTATCAGGCTCATCCAACC
>QNAV01000188.1:0-3251 GCA_003641585.1 Thermotoga sp.
GTTTCAGATATGGCTTCTGCTGAGAGTATCCCTCTTAAAGGTTTTATCCACAGGTGGTTCACACTTCTTGCGACATCGTATGGAACCCCTATGGTGTTCACAAGGAAAGCGTAAAATCTACCCCTAGCGAATTCTTCGAGGTCTCTCCAAAATCCCTCTTTGTCTATGCCGATGAGCTCTCTCGATTTCTTGAAAAGTTTTTCCAAATTGAGATCCCATTCGTATTTTCTCGAGATCCTGAAAACAGCGTCCATTTTTCTTCTGAGTCCGAATGGATCTTTAGAGCCAGTTGGAAGGTTTTCTATCAGAACGTTTCCCGTGATCGTATCGACTCTATCTGCTATACCTACTATCGCTCCTATGACGTTTTCCGGTTCATCCTCGTATTGCTCCTGGATAGCCCAGGCGATCTCCTCATCTTCTCCCTGTTTGATTGCATAGATCCTTCCCATGATACCCTGGAGCTCTGGAAATTCAAATACGACCTTAGTCGCGACATCCGCTTTACTCAAAATAGCAGCCCTCATCACTTTGGTTTTATAGGTTTCATCCACTCCAATTTCATCACATAACATGCTTGACAATTCCTTTATCCTGAGAACCTTATCATATAGTGTCCCCAGATTCTTCTGAAAGATGATTCCCTTCAATTCTTCGTTGAAGGATTCAAGAGATCTTTCAAGATCTTTAAAATAGTAGTACCTTGCATCCTCAAGCCTTGCGTTCACAACTCTCTCATAACCTTTTTTGACATTTCCTTCAGGATCACCTGGACCATCCATGAAAGCAAGGAACATGTTCTTTATCTTCCCGTTATCTCTCAACGTGAAAGCTTTCTGATGGTGCTTTATCGTAACCGTTATTATCTCCTCGGGCAGGGTGAGGTACTCTTCTTTGAAGGAACCGAGTATAGGAGAGGGATACTCCGTCAGCCACACTATTTCCTTGATTAGCTTTTCATCTTCTTCGAGATTTCCACCCACTTTTTTAACCTCTTCGTGGATTATCCTTTCTCTTTCTTTATGATCCACTAGAACAAATGCTTTCCTTAATTGATCTATGTAAGTTTCCACAGACTCGATTTTCACATCGTTTGAATGAAACCTATGTCCCTTTGAGATGTTCGAAGACTTCACACCGAACATCTCAAAAGGCAAGACCTCATCGTTCACCATCACAACTATCCAATGAACGGGCCTTACAAATTCGAACAAGCCTTTTCCCCATTTCATGGGTTTTTTGAAAGATAGAGATTTCACTATCTCTTCAAACACCTTAGGAAGGACTTCTTCCAACCTTTTTCCTTCGATCTTTTTCACAAGATAAATGTAGTTTCCTTTTTTCTCAACGTCTTCTAAGCTTGCTTCGTTCGATTTGAGAAACCCTAGAAGAGCTTTGGTTGGTTTTCCTTCCTTATCGAATGCGATTTTGAGAGGAGGGCCTTTCCTCTCCAGGGTGGTATCGGTCTGCTTTTCAGGAAGATCGTACAAAATGAAACAGATTCTTCTTGGAGTTATGAAGATCCTACGATCTTTGCAGGAAAGTCTGTTTCTTTTCAAAACCTCATCTATGTTCTTCTCTAGCTGTTCCAGAATGGATTCCATCTCGCTTATGGGTAATTCCTCGACACCTAGTTCAAATAGTGCTTTTTTCATTCATTCACCTCCAGGAAAACCTTGGCGACCTTTCTTGCCATTCCTTGAATCCTTCTTATGTACTCCTGTCTCTGAGAAACACTTATGGCGTTTCTGGAGTCAAGAAGGTTGAAAACATGAGAACATTTCAGAAGGTAATCGTAAGCTGGTAGATAAAGCTTTTCGTCTATCAGGGAAAAGAATTCCTCTTGAAACATATCGAATACCTCGAAGAGTCTTTCAGTACTTGCCTTTTCGAAGTTGTACTTGGAAAATTGCTCCTCGTTTTTCAGAAATATATCCCCATACTTCACATTCTCGTTCCATCTTATCTCAAAGATGTTATCAACGTTTTGAAGGTACATCGCTATTCTTTCAAGACCATACGTTATCTCAAGAGGTATCTCGTTCAATGTGATACCACCTATCTGTTGAAAATACGTAAATTGTGTGATCTCAAGACCATCAAGCCAAACCTCCCATCCAATTCCCCAAGCTCCGAGAGTAGGGGACTCCCAGTTGTCTTCAACGAATCTGATGTCGTGCTTCGATAGATCTATTCCCAGATTCTCCAGGGATTTAAGATATATATCCTGTGACTCTTCAGGGGAAGGTTTTATTATCACCTGGTATTGGAAATACCTTTGAAGCCTGTTTGGATTCTCACCGTATCTGCCATCTGTTGGCCTTCTACTCGGTTGGACGAATGCCACCTTCCATTCACCTTTTCTCAAACATCCAAAGAAGGTTGATGGGTGGAATGTTCCAGCCCCAACCTCCAAGTCATACGGTTGATCTATGAAGCATCCCTGAGCCGCCCAGAACTCACTGAGCTTCATTATAACGTCTTGAAGGTACATGGTTTCACCCTTTCTCTGCGATGACTTCTATTTCTATCTCCGCTCCCTTTGGAAGAGAAGAGACCTCAACGAAGGAACGAGCGGGTTTGTGATCACCAAAGAATTCGGAATAAACCTTGTTCACCTTTTCGAAATTGGAAAGATCCGTGATGAAGACAGTGACTTTAACAACGTTTTTCAAAGAAAGCCCTGCACTCTCGAGAACGGCAGATACATTCTCCAGGACTCTCCTGGTTTTTTCTTCTATGTCACCCTCGACCATCTTTCCCGTTTCTGGGTCCAAGGGAATCTGACCCGATACAAAAACGAAATTTCCCGATACCACAGCTTGAGAATATGGTCCAACAGCCTTTGGAGCCTTGTCTGTTTTCACAAACTCCATACTATCGCCTCCATCTGAAGACGGGTTTTCGAGAAGCTGTAACCTCATCCAATCTTCTGACAGGTGTTTTATGAGGTGCGGTTTTAACGACCTCAGGA
The DNA here is from genome assembly GCA_003641585.1 of Thermotoga sp. GTDB lineage: Bacteria > Thermotogota > Thermotogae > Thermotogales > Thermotogaceae > 4484-232. The sequence continues at coordinate 2,975 of QNAV01000188.1, forward strand.
TTTTCTTCAGCTTCCTTGACTATATTCTCAAGGATCTGCGCGAATCTGTCCAGTGTCTCTTTGGATTCCGTTTCCGTTGGCTCTATCATCAACGCTTCGTGAACTATGAGAGGAAAGTATATGGTGGGAGCGTGCATACCAAAATCCAGGATCCTCTTTGCGACATCCAGAGTCTTCACACCTGTTTTTTTCAGAAGATACGATCCATCAACCACGAATTCGTGCATGCAGATCCTATCGTAAGCGATTTTCATGAACTCAGACAGTTTCTTTCTCA
>QNAV01000189.1:0-3244 GCA_003641585.1 Thermotoga sp.
TATCCCGAGTATGACGGCTTCCACTTTCAGAACCCTTCCTCTTCAACGACGTAATCGTAAGGGATTTCGTACATCTCTAGAATTCTCGCCACATCCTCAGCGTTTCTACTATCCACTTTTATCACAACCCTCCTTTTTTCTTCACTCTCTTTTACCGTTATGACGGAGAGTATGTTCATGTTGTTGTCAGCTAAAACGTTCACAACCTTTTTCAGAGACCCAGGAACATCGGGAAGAAGCAGGGATATCTTTGATCCTGGTTCATCCATCGCGGTTACCTCAAGCATGGATTCCAAGAAATCCTGGAGGGTTATGACACCCGATAATTTCATATTCTCGTCCACAACTGGGAGAAAGGGTTCTTGATTTTCAAGGAACATGAGTAAAGCTTCTTCAACACTGTCGTTCTCCCGAACGTAGAAATCGGGAAAAGTGATAGAGTCTTCTATGGGGTCTTCAAGATTCATTTGAGAGAGAGAAGCTTTGTTTACAAGGCCAAGAAATCTATCATCGTCGTCAGCAACTATGCAGGCATCAGTATGATACAGCCTCATCTTGGATAAGCATTCCCTCACACTACATGAAGGCCTCACTTTAGGGAAATCTTTACTCATCCATCTCCTTACTATCATGCTTTTGCCTCCTTCAACTCCTTTATTATCTCCCTCAATCTCTTATCCAGGCCTTTCAACTTCACCCTTTCGATTATTTTACCTTCTCTGAATATGACAGCACCATTTTTAACGCCAGCAATTCCAATATCGGCGTCTCTACCCTCACCTATTCCATTTACGACACACCCCATGACGGCTACCTTCAGATCGATTCTCATGTTGCCTATAGCATCTTCAACGAACGTTGCCAGCTTCTCAACGTCTATCTCCGCTCTGGAACATCCAGGGCATGCTATAACTTCCACTCCTTTCCTCTTTCCCAAAGCGATCAACATCTTTCTGGCCACCCTAACTTCTCTAACTGGATCTCCAGCTATCGAAATCCTCAGAGTGTCTCCTATACCATTCAAGATAAGATGTCCAATTGCTATAGAGGATTTCACAATGGAGGTTTCGTAAATACCAGCTTCTGTAACGCCAAGGTGTATGGGATAATCGACCTTCTCGTGGATGTATTCGTTCGCTTTTATCGTTTCCATGACATCCGAACTCTTAGCTGAGATCACTATATCGGTGAATCCCAATTTTTCAAGGATTCTCACTTCCTCTAAGGCTGATTCAGCGAGTGCGATCCATCTTTCGGAGTAACGATTCCTGTGCCTTAGAGAACCCGTGTTTGCTCCCACTCTTATCGGTACGCCATAATCTTTCGCCACTTTCACAAGTTCTCTGACTTTTTCTTCTGAACTGATGTTTCCAGGGTTTATCCTTACCTTATCGATGCCATTTTTTATGGAAAGAATGGCCAATCTATAATCAAACTGTATATCCGCGATTACAGGTATTTTCACCCTGCTCTTTATCTCAGTTATAGCTTTTACGTCTTCTTCATCTAATATCGCGACTCTCACCATTTCACAACCTTCGCGGACGAGTGCTTCTATCTGAGCAACGGTTTCGTTCACATTACTGACTTTCGTGGTGGTCATGGATTGTATGACTATAGGATTTCCTCCACCCAGAGGGACGTTACCAACCATAACGAGTTTACTCATCTTCCGATCAGCCTACCTATGTCCATCATGGTTATGTATATCATCAGGATCATGAGGAATATGAAACCTATGAGATGTATAAGATTCTCAAGAGCAGGATTCACCCTTTTTCTTGTCACGATCTCTATGATCGAGAAAACGATCTTGCCTCCATCCAGAGCAGGTAACGGTAGCAAATTGAATATGCCAAGGCTCATGGTGATTATGGCCACTATAGAGAGAACCGCTTCTAACCCTGCCTTCGTAGCTTCACCCACAATACCCGCGATACCCACAGGTCCAACGATTTCACCGCTCCTAAGGCCACTGAAGATCCTACCTAAAGATTTCCATGAGGTTACGAGAATGTAGTTGCATCTTGATACAGCGGTTGTTACGATGTCCAATCCCTTTGGCCTCATCTTTTTAGCTTCCATCTTCAATATCCCTGGTACCTCCAGGATATTCTTTATAATACCTCTTGGGACGTTCAACCTCAAGATCCTTCCGTCCCTTTCGATTACAACAGAAACGCTGCTAGCAAAACCTCTTCCCCACCACTCCAGTTTTTTTCCTCTCAGTTGAATGATCATACTACCCCTTCCTGCATTTATGAGTTGATATATCCTTACAAGGTCGAGCCAGCCGTTTACCCTCTGATCACCTACTGAAAGGATCACATCGCCTTTTTTGAACATCTCAAAATCTTTTTCGAACTCATTGGAAAGGCCCGCAAAAACTATGCCTATAATGTATCTCTTCGGGGTGTAATAGTACGTTTTCAAAACGCCACTGACTTTTCCCTTGTCAAAGTTCAGGGTTACAAACTCTCCTTTGAATTCCTCCAGAACGCTCGGTGATATATCCCTTCCAGAGACATCCGTTAGGATCTTTGAAGGAGTCCCGGAAGCGCTGGCGAGTGTTATCTCGTACTCCTCGTCGACAAGATGCGGTGTCACTTTTAAATCCATCTTCTCCCCATTCCTCAAGATGGTGAACGTCACTTCTCCGCCTTTCCTTATCTCTTGAGAGACGATCATCGTATCGTACACGCTCTTTCCATTTATTTTCAGTATCACATCCCCTGGTAAGAGACCTGCCCTTTCTGCTGGGCTCCCACCTTCCACAGATCCTATACCGACGACAGGAACTCCCCAAACTCCCACGATCACTATGAAAAGGAAATATCCAGCTAGTATGGAGAAAAGGGGGCCAGCGAGCGATATCAAAAGTCTTTGAAAAGCAGGTTTGTCGTAATATCTTCTGCCGACATCCTCTTCTGCCACCTCTATGTTCTCTTCTTCACCCAGGAGCTTCACATACCCCCCAAAGGGTATGAGATTGAATCTAAAAGTGGTTTCTTTTCCTTTTATAGCGAAAATCTTGGGACCGAATCCGAAAGCAAATTCAAGGACTTTCACTCCGAAGAGTTTTGCGAAGAGATAATGCCCGAGCTCATGAACGCTGATTATACCGGTGAATATCAGTATGAAGTAAAGGACAAACAATCTATCACCTTCCTGGCGATTTTTTTCGACTCTTCATGCATTTCCTTCAAATCCTTCAAATCCCTTGGTTCACCTCTTACACTCTCAA
>QNAV01000190.1:0-3227 GCA_003641585.1 Thermotoga sp.
ACTCTTCCACATTCACATTCTATAGTCTTCCCCACTATTTCATCAAACAATTTCCACACCTCAGAGTTTCCTCATCAATTCTTTGGTTTTTTCATAAAGCTTCTTGAACATTTCGTAATATGTGTCATAGATCTTCTTGTTCTCAGGGTCGGGCTCTACTGGCTCTTTGTATTTAACCCATTCCTTTATCCTCTCGGGTTTGTCTATTATCCCGGTCCCAAGGCCCGCAAGGAACGCATCTCCGAATGGTGCTTCCACCAGACTTGCCACCTGCCTCATCTTGTAGCCTGTAACGTCTGCGAATATCCTGACCCAAATGGACGATTTCGATACACCACCAACTATCCAGCACTCATCGTTCAATTTGAGACCTGCTTTCAATCCTTCCTCCATGTTGTGCCTCAAAGCGTAGGCCCCACCTTCCATCAATGCTTTGTAGAGATGCGCCCTTGTGTGGTACAGAGTGACACCAAAGAACACACCTTTTGCTTTGGGATCCCAAATTGGGGATCTTTCACCCATGAAGTATGGAAGAACTATGATTCCTTCACTCCCTGCAGGAATGTTTTCAACCTCTTTGTCGAAGAGTTGATAGGGAGACATACCTGTTCTCTCTCCAACGACACTTTCAGATTCACCAAATTGCTCTTTGAACCATCTAGCAAGAGCTCCGGTTGTTGCGGATCCTCCAAAGGTGTATATCCTTTCTGTGTCGTAAACGACGTATGGATAGCTCACCAGGCCAAACGGGAGGTTCTTTCCATCGTGAACCGTTCCCCAACAGGTCGACGTTCCAACCATGGCAACGTGTTCTCCTTCTTCCAGAGCACCAGCCGAAAGCTGTGCAACGGGAGCGTCTATTCCTCCCGCGATCACGGGAGTTCCTTCAAGAAGACCACAGAGTTCTGAAGCTTCCTTCTTCACTTTGCCAACTATATCTGATGATTTCACGATTCTCTCCGGCAGGTATTCCACTGGTATTCCAAGAATTTTACACATCTCCTCTGACCAGGTCAACTTTCTTATATCGAAAACTCCCCCTAAATTCCCGGCAGATGAATAGTCTATTGCGAGCTCTCCTGTCATCTGGTATATAACGTAATCCTTGGGTGTTACGAACTTGTGTATCCTCTTCCACACTTCGGGTTCGTTGTTTCTTATCCACATCATCTTGGTGAATCCGTAATATGAATCGACGTAGTTTCCTGTTATCTCGAAAATCTTTTCCTTTGGAACGTTTTTCTTAACCCACTCGGTTTCTTCAACTGCTCTTCTATCCATCCATATCAGACAAGGTCTTATGGGTTCCATGTTCTCATCAACCGGGATACCGGATCCCCCATAAAGGCCACTTATTGCAATACCAGCTATCTCTTTTTTGTCCACTCCCGACTTTTCAACGACTTCCTTCACTGTCTCGTACACGGCTTTCACCCATACATCAGGCCATTGTTCCGCCCACGACGGTTTGGGGGTTATGACATCGTACTCTCTCGTTGCTTCGGCTATGACGTTTCCCTTCTCATCCACCATAACGGATTTTGTACCCTGCGTTCCTATATCGCTTCCTATCAGATACATCTGCAACTCCCTCCTTCCGTTTTTATATATTCTCTACTTCTCCCCTGAGCCATGCTCTTATCTCTTCCTCATCCGGCTCACCTGGATCGAATTTTACACCCTCCATGTATTTAACCGCTTCGTAAATAACCGGAGCTATTTTGTCATGAACTCCCGCCACATGGTGGATGTACGGGCCATATATTATCTTTTCCTCGATTTTCGGCCAGTTTTTGAACTCAACCCATAGGTACGTCCCCTTGTTGTAGGGTCCTGGTGTACCTTTAGCATGGGATACGAACACACTGTATTCTCCATGATCTCCATCGAATCTCAGAATACTTATATCCCCTCCCACTATCTCCCATTCCGACACACCTGGACTGTGACTTTCAAGTATGAAATGCCTGCCAACCTTCGGTTTCCCCTTCGCGAGTGAGAGCGGGAATGGTCCACAGTGCCACAAGAGTTCTGCATTCTCGTTTTGAGGATGTCTGATGGTGAGATCCGCCAAAAACGATGGCTTACTGTAAAGTGTTGCAGATTGTGCAAGGGCCATGCTTATAGCTCCATGAACGTCCGTCTCGCAGGCTACAGGAAGTCCCTCATCAGAAAGGAGGGAATGAGCAAAGCAGGGCATTATACCGAAAGCTTTCTGAAGCGCTGTCCAGCATTGTATGGCTATCGCCGTTAGATTCCACTCTTCCGCCCAGTCTTTCATGACAACCTTGAGGGCAAGGACCTTCTTGAAGTACTCCTCTCCTACTTCCGAAAAATCCACTTTTTCTTTCAGTTTTTCAAATTCTTCCCTGACTTCTTTCGAATCGAGCATTTTTTGAGCGCTATCCACGATATCAACCAAAGTCGTTGGAACAAGCTCTATCCCAAATCTTTCGACAAGCTCCCCTTCGTTGTGTATGACGGTCCAAAAGTCCCTTGGTCTTGTGCTTATGACCCCAACTCTCATTCTTCTGAAAGTTTTAACGACGGATGCTGCCTTTATAAAATTCTTGAATCCTCTCTCGAATACAGGATCATCAACCGATGTGTTCACTATGTAGGTGAACTTCACTCCAAACCTCCTCAAAACCTTGCTCGTTGCGAAAAGGCCACATTGGGTATCTCGAAGCCTTGTACCATCTGGAAGGGGAGACTCATCCCTTGGCCCCCAGAGGAGAACAGGTACATTTAGAGCCCTTGCGAGCTTTGCAACAGCATCTTCAGTCCCGAAGTTGACGTGAGGAATGAAGAGAGCATCGACCTTCTCGGACATGAACTTTTCAACGACTTTTGGAACATCCCTTTCGTCGAAAAGGAGCCCTTCTTCATTCAACCAATCAAGACCTACGAAATCAACCTTCCACTCTCTCAATTTATTTTCTATAAGTTCTTTTTGCTTTAAGGCATCTTCCCTACTGAAGACGTTCCTCCTTGTCGGTGCGAAACCAAGCTTCACCTTCACTTCGCATCACCTCCATTTATCCCTTTACAGCTCCGAATGTGAGGCCTCTTATGAGATATCTCTGCATGAGTATAGCAAAGATCACAACTGGAAGCATCGTGACGATCCCGGCTGCAGAGAGTGGACCCCAGGCAACCCTCCAACCTGTTATGTACCTTCCAAGGAATATTGGAAGGGTCTGAGCTCTCGAATCGTTCGTTAGAAC
>QNAV01000191.1:0-3209 GCA_003641585.1 Thermotoga sp.
AAGTAAAGGAAATCCATGAAAGGTCTGAATATGCCGAAAACGTACAACTGCTTTATCAGGGATTTATAATAATCTTTAGCGATGTTGTCGAACTCCTTCTTTTTTTGTTCCTCAGCGTTGAAGATCTTCACAACACTCACACCAGCTATGTGCTCTGCTAGAAAAGCGTTTATCCTTGCAAGATTGGTTCTGACCATTCTGTATACCTTCCTGTCGAAGTATCTGAAGAGAATCATGGAAGCTATGACTATGGGGAAAATGTAGGATAACTGAATGAAGAGAATCTTGCTGAGCTGTATCAAGGATATTATGATACCACCGAGTAGAAAAATGTCCTTTATGATACTCGTCACAACAGTTGTGAAGAATTCTTGCACGTTCTGTGTGTCGTTCACAATCCTGGTGGTTATCCTTCCAGAAGGGTTTCTGTCGAAAAATGACATTGGAAGTCTCATTACATGATTGAAAAGGTCTCTTCTGATATCGTAGACGATCTTTGCTCCCAGATAGGATGTCAAGTATATATTTCCATAATTCAGAAAGAATCTGAGAATCAGAACTATCAGAAACAGAATACCGGATTTTATGACACCAGCTATTCTATCGTTAACGGGTATATTCTGATTGTTTATGTAACTATCTATAGCATCCTTCACAATTCTTGGAGGCATGATTTCAACGTAAGTCGATACCAGAACAATCACTATTGCCAGAACGAAGAGATGCCAATAAGGTTTCGCATATGAGAGAAGCTTCGTTTCCGCTCTCATAAGGATCACCTTCACAAGTGTGATGTATCGTTCAACACCAATACCCTGGGATTGTCGGAAAATTCAACAATTGTTACGGAAGCATTTTCCAGTTTGAATCTTCTGTGCTCCGTTACCGGTATTCCCAGAATCCAAGACACGAAAGTTTTCAAAGCCAGTGCGTGAGAGACAATGACTATATCCCCTTCCTGATCTTTCAAGATCTCTTTAACCGTTTTAACCATCCTTCTTTGGAGATTTCCAAGGGATTCTATTCCTCTTATATCAGCTTCAGGATCAACGTTCCATCTGTGGAATTCTTCACCGTACCTGTCCAAAACCTCCTCAAGGGTTAGACCATTCCAAAGGGATATATCACACTCTTTCAGATCTTCAACGCATATTGGTTTCATAAGATGAACCTTTGCTATCTCTTCAGCCGTTCTGTATGCTCTACTTAAAGGGCTCGTATAAACGGCTTCTATCGGAACGTAAGAAAATCTCAAAGCTAGTTTTTTCGCTTGAATTATTCCTTCCTCACTCAGCTCCGTATCCACATTACCCTGCCACAGGCGTTTTTCGTTCCAAGTAGTTTTCCCGTGTCTTACAAGGTACAGCAGCAGTCTCATCACCTCTATCACAGAAGAGTTGCTATCATCAGAGCTTTTATGGTATGCTTTCTGTTCTCGGCTTCATCCCAGACTCGACTCTGTTTTCCCTCTATCACTCCGAAGGTAACCTCCTGGCCTTTGACAGCTGGTAAACAGTGCATGAATATCGTTTCTTTTTTACCTGTCATCTCCATAACATTTTCATTCACCTGATATGGTTGAAGCAGCTTTCTCCTTTCTTCTTCTTTTTCTTCCTCACCCATGGATGCCCAGACGTCCGTGTATATGACATCCGCTCCTTGAACCGCCTCTTCAACATCGTCCGTAAACTCTATTTTAGCACCTGTGTTTTTTGCTATTTCTAAACATTTTTTAACTAACTCTTGCTTTGGCCTTAATTCTCTGGGAGAGCATATGACGTAATGAAGACCCATCTTGGAACATCCTATCATCAGAGAATTTGCCATGTTGTTTCTGCCATCTCCCATGAAAACGAGTTTTATACCGGAAAGCCTATCGAAGTTCTCTTCTATCGTCATGAGATCTGCCAAAACCTGGGTTGGATGATATTCATCAGTGAGGCCATTGTATACAGGGACTCCTGAGTATTTTGCGAGTATCTCCACCGTCTCCTGTTTGAAACCTCTGAACATGATCGCATCGACCATCCTTCCCAAAACTCTTGCCGTATCCTCTATGGATTCCTTCGCACCAAGTTGGATATCCTGTTTCGATAGGAATATGGCATGTCCTCCTTCTTCAGTGAAGGCAGTTTCGAACGCTAGCCTTGTTCTTGTGGATCTCTTTTCGAAAAGCATGGCAAGGGTCATCCCCTCAAATCTTCTGTGCTTTTCCCTGGCTCTATTCTCCGCCTTGACCTGTTTGGATAAATCCAGAAGGTATCTTATTTCTTCTGAAGTGTAATCAAGGAGAGTTAAAAGGGATCTTCCCTTCAAGTTGACTCCCATACAGACTCACCCTCCTATCTCAACGATTTCATCAACTCCTGGACCAGTTGATATGTACTTGATCTTACATCCCACTTCTCTCTCAATGAAATCTAAGAATCTGTCGAATTCTCGTGTGTTCAGGCTCTTCCATCCTCGGATCTCTTCGTACACCGGTTCGACGTTTTCCAGATTTTTCAAAGATGCGGGAACACTCACAATTTTCCCTTTCATTCTATACGAAACACACACTTTTATCCTTTCCATTCCAGATAGAACATCTACCTTAGTTAAAGCCAAAGCGCTTGCTCCCGACACCTCGACAGCATATCTCAACAGTGGTAGATCGAGCCAGCCACACCGTCGTGGTCTTCCCGTCGTTGCTCCGTACTCTTTTCCTCTTCTTCTCAGCTCTTCTCCCATTTCTCCTTTTTCTTCAGTTGGAAACGGCCCCTCTCCAACCCTCGTAGTGTACGCTTTGAAGACTCCCACCACCTCATCTATTTCTACAGGAAATCCAACGCCGGTTTGAACACCCGTTGATGAACAGTTAGTGGCTGTAACGAACGGATACGTCCCTGCATCGAGATCGAGAAGGACGCCTTGAGTTCCTTCAAAGAGCACAGAGCTTTCTCTCAGCGTTTTTTTGAACCCCAGCGTATCTATTACATTTTCGGAGATCTCCTCGAAAAAGGAGGTAAGGTTCTTTAGAATCTTTTCTATCTCTATTTTTAACCCAAACACTCTCTCTTTGAGAAAGGCACTTTTTTTCAATTTGCTCAGAAGGTGTCCTTCATCTTCCAAATCTTCTATTCTTATGCCAATCCTAGCGACTCTATCAATGTAAGAAGGACCGATTCCTCTTCTTGTCGTCCCTATACCCAAATTCTCATCCAGAACCC
>QNAV01000192.1:0-3201 GCA_003641585.1 Thermotoga sp.
CATCGCAGCCAGTGTAACGATCATAGCTGGCACTTTGAACAACACCGTGACAAGGCCATTGATAGCACCTAATCCAGCGCCAAGTCCTATGCTCCATAGGAAAAGTAATACAAGGGGAACGTTGTGAAGAGCAAGTTGGGCTGATGTTATTGCACAAACTGCAAGGACAGAGCCTATCGATAGATCTATCTGACCCGATATTATAACCAAGGTCGTCCCTATTGCTGAAAGAAGCATAACAGCGGAGTTTTCCAGAATGACATGTATTGTTCTAAAACTCAGAAAACCTGGATGAACAATCTGAACGAACGTCGCAAGAACTACCAGTACTAGTAACAATGTGAATTCTCTACCTAACTTCATCCTCCAGCACCTCCAACTGCCTCTTTTTCTGCGAAACCTGCTGCAAGTGCTAGGATCCTATCTTCAGAGAATTCCCCTCTATTAAATACTCCAACTATTTCACCTTTTCTCATAACCAAGATTCTGTCGCACATCCCAAGAAGTTCTGGTAATTCTGAGGAGATGAATATGATTGTTCTTCCTTGTTCTGCTAAATTCACCATAAGGTGGTATATCGCGTTCTTTGCTCCCACATCGATACCATGAGTTGGTTCGTCCATTATCAAGATCTTGGAGTTTCTGAGTATCCATTTTGCTAAAACCACTTTTTGTTGATTTCCTCCAGAAAGATTCATGGTCAAAAATTCCACAGAAGGAGTCCTTATATCCAGTCTTCTCACCATTTCTTGAGAAAGCTCTTTCTCCTTAGCAATATCTACAAGAACCTTACGAGGAATTACTGGAAGATTGGGAAGGGATATGTTGAACCTCACCGTCTCTGGTAAGATGAGACCCTGCCTGTGTCTGTCCTCTGGAATATAAGCTATTCCAAGCATCGATGCTTTCATAGGATCATTTATCTTCACTTCTTTTCCCTCGAGATAAATTGAACCATCGTCGGGCTTTAGAATACCGAAAATGATCTTTGCAAGAGTAGATCTTCCTGATCCTAAAAGTCCTGATATACCTAGTATCTCACCCTTGTGAGCTTTGAAGCTTATATTTTTCAGGATCCCATCAAAGGAGATCCCTTTAACCTCTAGCATAACTTCACCAGGTTTGGCTTTTTTGGGAGGATAGTAGGTCTCTAATTTTCTTCCTATCATGTTTTCTATGAGTTCGGAAGGGGTAATGTCTTTTACCGCTTTATCAAGGACTTTCACACCGTCTCTCAATATGGTAACGTTGTCTGCTATTTCAAAAACTTCTTCGAGTCTGTGGGATATGTATATCACAGAGACCCCATGGTTCTTCAACCTTCTTACCGTGGAGAATAATACTTTAGTCTCATCGGCTGTTAGGGAGGCGGTAGGTTCATCCATTATTATGATCTTGCTATTCTGAAGGAGTGCCCTCAATATTTGAACCAGTTCTTGCTGAGCTGTACTTAGATTCCCAACTTCTTCATCCAATGGTAGGTTTATTCCGACTTCTTTCATTTTAGTCTCCGCCATCTCTCTCATTCTCTTCCAGTTGACAAATCCAAATTTTCCAGGTTGCCATCCTATGAAAAGATTCTCAAGAACTGTTAAATCTGGAAAGACTGCTAATTCCTGATGTATCGCGCTTATTCCCAAACTTCTCGCATGATTTGGATCATGGATTTTAACTTCTTTACCCTCAAGGACGATTTTTCCAGAATCTGGCTGATGAACACCCATGATTATCTTTACGAGCGTTGATTTTCCCGCTCCATTTTCTCCAACCAGAGCATGAACTTCTCCCTTCCTTAGAAAGAAATCCACATCTTTCAAAGCTTGTACTCCTGGGAAACTTTTAGATATCTGGAAAAGCTCTAAAATGTTTTCCATAGGTCAAATCAATCCTCCCAGTATCCTATAGTTGTCATGAGAGTGTAATGATCTTCAGATACATCCATTCTCGATAGTTGAGCAATTATTGGAATGTTACTTTCTAACATGACACCATAGGGTTTTTCCCGAGGTAGTTTAAAACCAACAATTTCTTTCTTATCGAGTCTAATATGGATATCCCTCCTGGATGGCACCGTCACTTCGAAAGAGATTGGATCTTCATCTTCGAAGAACAGTGTGATCTTAATTTCAGCATCTTCCTCATTTGCGTTGAGGATACATATAGATTCATGAGATGATAAATCATTTTTCCTTCCTTTGGGCAGATAACCATCTGGAAAATACCATCTTCTTGCTCCATGCATCATTACCACCTCTCGAAATACTTCAGCTCGAATTCTTTGGGATCCCTACCAGCGTGGAGAATCGCCAGGATTATCTTGCTGGAGTTCTCAACGGAACTACAATAGAAAAATGCTTCTTCAAGGGTTTCAGCCGCCGCAAAAGCCCCATGACCTTTCACCATAACTATTGGGTAATTCTTCAGATATTTCGGGATCTCTTCAGCCATTTCTTTCGAACCAGACCCGAATTCAAAGCTCAAAACGGGAACGTGTCTGACATGGTATGAGCCCTCGACATCTATAGGGATTATCTCATCGTACAAGAGTGTGAGAGCTGTCGCCGCCACAAGATGAGCATGAACAACTGCTAAAGCGTCCGTCTCCAGATAGATCGCTCTGTGAACGTGTGTTTCCGTCGAAGCGATTGAGAGCATCCCATCGTCCCCTTCTATGGAAACTTCAACCAGATCTTCCGGTTCGAGGAATCCCAGCATGGAGCCCCTTCGGGTTATTATCATTCTATTTCCAACCCTCACACTCATATTCCCACTGTGAGAATTCTGAAGACCAGCTATGTAAAGACCTCTCCCTATCTTTTCAAACTGTCTGTACATGGATTCCGTTATAGCCATGGTATATCCACCTCCAAGTCGAGTTCCTTCAGTTTCTCCTTTGTGGGTATACCGTTTTCATCCCATTTTCTGTACTCGTAATATTCTTTCAACATCGTATCGAGATCCACAACGAATTCTCCCTTATCCGCTATTTTCTTCGCTTCTTTTAAAAACCTCTGAGGGAGAGTATCGTCTTTTCCAGTAAAGCCGAGCTTTAAATTGATCATCCTTTCCAGATTGTAGATCCTCTCCCCTATCCTTTGGAGCTCAGAGGCCGTTATGCTCTCCCCAGTAACAGCGTTGTAGAGTCTCACCCAGTGGTGCAAAGAAGTCGCCATAGTTGCGAATCTACACACGATCAAAGAA
>QNAV01000193.1:0-3200 GCA_003641585.1 Thermotoga sp.
CAGAAAAGGCATCTTTCCTTCTGGCAACAGGACCGCACATTGATATTCCTCTTCTCAGAAAATTCATGATTGAGTTCAATCCCGTGATCTACAATGTGAGTGAAAGAAACAGAAATGAGCTGGCGGAAATTCTCAAAAATCTGATAAGGGAGACTTTAGAAAAATCCTCATTCTGACTTTTTTCTTTGGGGAATTTGGGAATAAAATAGGATTTGGCAGCAGATACAAAAAGGAGGTAATGCTATGAGAGCTTTGATCAAGGAAAGATCGGAAGAGAACCTGAAGCTTAAAGAAATAGAGTTCAATCCATCCTTAGGCCCTCATGATGTTCTGGTTCGTGTTAGAAGAGCTTCCATATGTGGTTCCGATGTACACATATACAAGTGGGAGGAGTGGGTCAGAAGCAGAATGAAACTTCCAAGGATAATAGGTCATGAGTACACTGGTGAAGTGGTGGAAACGGGAGATCTGGTAACAAGGGTTAAAAAGGGTGATTTGGTGGCATCTGAAACTCACATACCGTGCGGCCGTTGTTACCAGTGCCTGACTGGTAGAATGCACATATGCAAAAACATGGAGATCCTGGGATTCGATATAGACGGAGCATTCGCAGACTACGTGGTCGTTCCAGAGGTGGTACTATGGAAACTTTCAGAGGGTATCGAACCAGAATACGCATCCGTTATGGAACCTTTGGGGAATGCCGTTCATACCGCTCTTGTCACCAATCTTTCTGGAAAAACGGTTTTGATAACGGGCGCTGGCCCCATAGGTCTTATGGCAATAGAGGTTGCTCGAGTCTCTGGAGCATCCTTCATCATCGTCTCTGAGGTTAAAGATTACAGGATAAAGCTTGCTAAAGAGATAGGAGCAGACGTGGTGGTGAATCCCCTTGAAGAAGATCTTGTGAAAAGAGTAATGAAAGAGACGAACGGTGAAGGAGTTGATGTCTTCTTAGAGATGTCAGGAAAGCAAAGTGCCCTGATAGAAGGTCTCAGATCTCTAACCAACGGAGGCGTGGCATCCCTCCTTGGGATATTCGAAGGTGATGTTACTCTGAATCCGGACGATCTCATAATTTTCAAGGGTATCACCGTGTACGGTATAACCGGAAGAAAGATGTTCGAAACTTGGAGGATCGTTGATCAACTTTTGAAAAGCAAGAAACTGGACCTTTCCAAGATCGTAACACACGTTCTGGATTTCGAGGAATGGGAAAAAGGATTCGAATTGATGGTAAAGGGAGAATGTGGAAAGGTTGTTCTGAAAATAAATGACTGAGGAGGTGGTACCTTGTTCGATTACAGTGTCTTCGTGAAAGAAATGGAGGAACTTAAGGAGCAGGGGTTGTACATATACATAAGAACTCTGGAAGGCCCCCAGGGATCATGGTTAACCATAGGCGGTAAAAAGGTTTTGAACATGTGTTCTAACAACTATTTAGGTTTCGCCAACGAACCACGTCTCAAGGAAGCGGCCAAAAGGGCTATAGACAAGTGGGGTGTTGGGCCAGGAGCCGTTAGAACGATAGCTGGTACTTTGAAAATTCATGAAGAACTTGAAAAAGCACTCGCTGAGTTCAAAAAAGTGGAAGCTGTTCTCTTCCTTCAGACTGGCTTTATAGCAAACCAAGCCGTTATACCCGCGATCGTTGAGGCAGGAGATGCGATCCTATCCGACGAGCTGAACCATGCCAGTATAATAGACGGGGTGCGATTGTCCAAGGCTGAGAGGTACATCTGGAAGCACAGAGACGTTAAAGACCTCGAGGAAAAACTGAAAGAGGCGACTGAAAAAGGTGCAAGAAGGAAACTAATAATAACCGATGGTGTCTTCAGCATGGATGGAGACCTTGCACCCCTTCCCGAAATAGTGGAACTTGCCGAAAAGTACGATGCCATGGTCATGGTGGATGATGCGCACGGTGAAGGTGTTCTGGGAGAGGCAGGAAGGGGGATTGTGGATCACTTTGGGCTCCATGGAAGGGTGGATATAGAGATAGGGACGTTATCCAAAGCTTTTGGAGTTGTTGGCGGATACGTTGCCGGTAAGAAGGAACTCATAGATTATCTGAAGCAAAAGGCAAGGCCGTTCTTGTTCAGCACACCGTTATCACCAGCCGATACTGCTGCATCTTTGGAAGCCGTGAAAATATTGATGGAGTCTGGAGATCGGGTGAAGAAACTGTGGGACAACGCAAGGTATTTCAAAGAAAACATGAAAAAATTGGGGTTCGATCTTGGAGTGAGTGAAACACCTATAACGCCTGTCATGCTCTATGATGCAAAGGTTGCTACCGAGTTCAGTAAGAAGTTGTTGGAAGAAGGTGTGTTCGCCCAAGCCATAGGTTATCCAACAGTTCCCAAGGGAAAAGCACGAATAAGGGTTATGATAAGCGCTGTTCACACGAAAGAAGACCTTGATTTCGCTATAGAGAAGTTTGAAAAAGTCGGAAAAGAGCTCAACGTGATATGAAGAAAAAGGCATGGCCCTTAAGGGCCATGCCTTCACTCCTCGGAGGCTTTGGTGAGGGTGAATATAGCGTTTAGAACAATTCCAACAACTGCTGCAAGTCCTAAACCTTCCAGAGAAACGTTACCGATTTCCCACTTCGTTCCACCGAGTCCCAGAACCAGCATCACGGATATCACAACCAGATTCCTCCCATCCACCTTCACTCTGTTCATTATGAGTGTTTTCATCCCAACGGAAGCTATCATTCCAAAGAGGAGTATCATTATACCTCCCATGACTGGAACGGGAATGGATCTGACAAAGCTTCCCACTTTTGGTATGAACGCGAGGATTATCGCAAATATGGCGGCGATTCTCATAACGATAGGGTTGAAAACTTTGGTCAGTGCAAGGACCCCTGTATTTTCACTGTAGGTTGTGTTGGCGGGTCCCCCCAGGATCCCCGCAACCGATGTCGCAATACCGTCACCAATTAAGGTTCTATGTATTCCAGGATCCTCATAGAATTTCTTTCCGGCAACAGCGGAAACTGCGAATATATCTCCAAAATGTTCTATGGCAGGAGCCACTGCAACCGGCACTATCACGGAGGCGGCATAGGTTGAAAATTTTGGGAGGTAGAATCTTGGAACGCCCACCCAGCTTGCAGTCGTGACACTCGAGAAATCGACTTTCCCTGAGAGAAGAGCAACGACATATCCCGCAATTATCCCCCAAATGACTGG
>QNAV01000194.1:0-3196 GCA_003641585.1 Thermotoga sp.
CCTTCTCTCTCTCATCTATCATTCACATCCTACCTATGAGGAATTGAAACGCAGGACAAAAATAACAAGCCTATTTTGGCAACAAATTCACATCCTACCTATGAGGAATTGAAACGGTTTGGAGTTCATTGAAATTTCAAACATTGAAGGGATTCACATCCTACCTATGAGGAATTGAAACTATTCAGGTATCTCCATCCCCATTTTTGCATAGTACATTCACATCCTACCTATGAGGAATTGAAACAGGATGCAGAGTTGTATCTATTATCAATCAATGGATTCACATCCTACCTATGAGGAATTGAAACTCAAACCTCAAAATCTGAGGAACAATGGATAGAAGAATTCACATCCTACCTATGAGGAATTGAAACCCTCCTTTCACCCACTCTTCTTTTTCATCGTCCCAGAATTCACATCCTACCTATGAGGAATTGAAACCAAGGCCTTTCTCTCTCAAATAGATGAGCATCCCGGATTCACATCCTACCTATGAGGAATTGAAACCAGATATTTTGTTAGGAGGTAAATATGAAATTTTCAGATTCACATCCTACCTATGAGGAATTGAAACTAATATCATTCACCACTGAAAGGAGACTGTCAAACACATTCACATCCTACCTATGAGGAATTGAAACAAAAAGGAGAACGATAAATGGGTAGAAGAACAATAAATATTCACATCCTACCTATGAGGAATTGAAACTCTCAATGCCTATATCTCCCAAAATCTCATAGGGAATTCACATCCTACCTATGAGGAATTGAAACTAGATCTGCTCGTCATTGCAACAGGAGAAGAAAGGCATTCACATCCTACCTATGAGGAATTGAAACGAGGAGTATATGCCTATGTGCACCTATACAAAGAAAATTCACATCCTACCTATGAGGAATTGAAACTGGTGTAGGGCCTGTGATTAGGGTTGTTCTAGATAGATTCACATCCTACCTATGAGGAATTGAAACTCCAGTGCATATCACTGCTGCCCTACCTGCAAATTCATTCACATCCTACCTATGAGGAATTGAAACTAGATTTTCATTTTTACTTTGATGAAACGGGGATAATTCACATCCTACCTATGAGGAATTGAAACTATCCCTAAAGAGATATACAAGGAGATGAGTCATGAATTCACATCCTACCTATGAGGAATTGAAACTTGCTTTCATGATGACAGGGAGAACATACCTTATCCATTCACATCCTACCTATGAGGAATTGAAACCAATTAGGAGGGGTGAAAGTTGTCTCTGGATAACAATTCACATCCTACCTATGAGGAATTGAAACTTGAAAAATTAGGTGTTGATGATAAGGGATTAAGAGGATTCACATCCTACCTATGAGGAATTGAAACGGTTCTGAGTTTGCAAGGGATATTGCAGAAGCAGAAATTCACATCCTACCTATGAGGAATTGAAACAAAGATGAAAAACAAACAAAGGAGGAAACATGGCAAATTCACATCCTACCTATGAGGAATTGAAACTCTGTTCCTGAGTTGGTAGTTCTACAATACGATTTAAATTCACATCCTACCTATGAGGAATTGAAACCCACCCTCAAGGTATTCCAATTTTACCAGACTCCAATTCACATCCTACCTATGAGGAATTGAAACAACACCCCTCTGTTCAAGAGTATCTCAAAAGTCTCCATTCACATCCTACCTATGAGGAATTGAAACTCAGTATGCGAAACTTCTCGGCCTCTGGCAGTATGAATTCACATCCTACCTATGAGGAATTGAAACTCTGGTTAAAAGAAAATGGTTATATAAACTTTGAAGAATTCACATCCTACCTATGAGGAATTGAAACTCGATTTTCATTTTTACTTTGATGAAACGGGGATACATTCACATCCTACCTATGAGGAATTGAAACCTATAGGTTATAATGTCAATAAATTTTTACACCCACATTCACATCCTACCTATGAGGAATTGAAACCCTAGGGGAGTTATCCTTGAAAACTTTGAGAAGAACCATTCACATCCTACCTATGAGGAATTGAAACTCTTCAGGTGTGTCAACAAACTCAAGAGGATAGAAAATTCACATCCTACCTATGAGGAATTGAAACCCATAGTCATCAAAAGTTATCCCTTGACAGATTACAATTCACATCCTACCTATGAGGAATTGAAACCGAAAAGTTGGGTGAAAAAGAGCAAGCGCACCACGATTCACATCCTACCTATGAGGAATTGAAACTGAGAAGAAAAAACAGGAAGAGAGAAAAAGACAGAATTCACATCCTACCTATGAGGAATTGAAACTACAGCTTCAAGGGACAATTGATATTCAAAGTGCTGAATTCACATCCTACCTATGAGGAATTGAAACTGAGTTTTTCTTTTCTATCCATTTCTCTACCACCTCAATTCACATCCTACCTATGAGGAATTGAAACAGGTTTTAGGAGGAGAAGGAAGCCCAGAGCATAGAGAGATTCACATCCTACCTATGAGGAATTGAAACTTGCACGGGCAGTCTTCATTGATTTACTTTGCCTTGATTCACATCCTACCTATGAGGAATTGAAACGATGCTTTCGGAATTTCAGACACAAAGATAGTTTTGATTCACATCCTACCTATGAGGAATTGAAACTGACAAAGACTTCTATATAGGGCTTTATGAGGAAAATTCACATCCTACCTATGAGGAATTGAAACTACGGTTTATGAAACCTGAAAGTCAATCCTCAATGAATTCACATCCTACCTATGAGGAATTGAAACAAAAACAGACAAAATCAGTAGAGGAATGGGGTTCCTAATTCACATCCTACCTATGAGGAATTGAAACAATTTTATGTATAATGAGGGTATGGATGTCAAGGAGAATTCACATCCTACCTATGAGGAATTGAAACTGTGAGCGGTGTGGAAAGGAGTTTGAAACCTGGAACAATTCACATCCTACCTATGAGGAATTGAAACTTTTGAGTCCAAGCACCAGTCCCTTCACGATTGTGTATTCACATCCTACCTATGAGGAATTGAAACCTGGGGAACAACCTATCTGTTCACTGTCAAGGTTGAATTCACATCCTACCTATGAGGAATTGAAACTCCTGTATGGTGACTTCAGGTTTGTCTGGATTGGTGAATTCACATCCTACCTATGAGGAATTGAAACGGAGGAGTACGCACAGGCACAGGGGCGGCAATCTCAG
>QNAV01000195.1:0-3186 GCA_003641585.1 Thermotoga sp.
TTCCAGACAACAGCAGCAAATTTCAACTTAATCACCCCTCACAGGAAGTTTACCACATCAAAAGAGGTGAGTAGAATGGACATTTATACACTGCTGGGTGCTTTCTGGGCGGAGCATGAGAGGGCTCATTTTAGCAAAAGTGCGATTGTTCTGTATTTTCGACTTTTATACGAAGCGAATCGTTCCTTCTGGCAGGGTCCTCTCGTGCTCTCCTGGGAGTACCTGGGGCGAGTCCTGGGGTTTTCACCAGCAACCCTGGGGCGAGCTATAAGTGATCTTAAAAGCCGAGGATTGATTGTTTACGAGCGAAAAGGGAAGCATTCTATTTTTTGGTTTCCTGATCACTTCAATAATCGAAGTGAAAAAGAGGATCACTTCAATTATTGTAGTGGAAACGATAGTAATCTGACCGATCACTTCAATAACTGTAGTGGAAACGATAGTGAAAACGATAGTGAAAAGTGTAGTGAAAACTGTAGTGAAAATAGAAGTAAATATAGTAAATATATAAAAACTATAAGACAAGAAGACTATAAGACAATAAGACAAGAAGATAAAGAAAAAAATATTAACAGCAAATCTCCTTACGGAGATTTGCGGACTGACGTCCGAGAGCTTCCTCTTCCTGAGATGGTACCTTCCTGGTATGTTTCGCTAAATGAGTACCAAAAAGAGATCATCGATCTCTGGCAAACACTTATAGGTCCCTGGGAAGAGGAATGGTTGAAAGATCTGGATAATGTGTTGAAAGTTTGCTATCCGGCTCAGGTGAAACAAGCCATACAGGCGATGGCTTTAACGCGTCCAACTGTACTTATGAATCGTGGTTTTCCTTATCTTGTCACCCCTCTTATTAATGGTGCATTTGGAAGAAAAAGAAGCAAAAAGGCTCAGTCAAAAAAGAAAACCTGGGCTGATGAAGCCCTTAAAGGAGTTCGTGAATGGTTAAAACAGAAGGGAGAGGGGATTAATGGCGAAGACACCCTCTGGTAGGCTCAGTAAGAAAACGTTTGGAATAGGAATGTCAATTCTTGCCAGTGTATTCGAAAAGATTGAACGTATAACTCTTAATTCGGATTTAATGGAAGCATGGTACCGAATGCTGTCTGATCTTACAGATGAAGAGTTTAAGTATTCCATAGAAGTTATTGTGAAAACTTTCAAATTTCCTCCGACAATTGCAGAAATTAGAGAAAAGGCAAAGGAATATTCCCGAGAAGTTGAATTAACCCCCGAAGAAGCCTGGGCATTGGTTTATAGAGATATTCATGTTTACGGATATTATCGAGAACCTGTTTATGATGACTGGAAACTTGAAGCAGCAAAGAATGCTATAGGATGGCACACCTTGTGTGACATGACAGAAGAGACAAAGGAGGTTATAAGAGCTCATTTCATGAGAATCTACGAATCATTTCGAAATCGGCAGAAATATGCTGAAGTGTCTCAGAACCCAAAACTTGCTTCTTTTATACACAGTTTGGCCAGATCTCTTGCACCAGGAAGTTCTGTTCCTCAACTCGAAAATCCATCAACTCCACAATTGAATTATGCTGATAAGAAAACCTTGCCCAAATAAAAAAGGAGGGAGACTGAATGACAGTGACCGTGATTATAGATGACGAGAGATTAAAAGAAGCTCTTCGGAAGATTTATGACTACGAGATTTTGTTTAAGGTCACAGAATCAGGAGTTGTTTTGCAGGGTTTTAATTCAGGGGAAGAAAGAACGATACACTGCGATGTTTACAAAAACACAAGAGCAAACTACCCTGAAAGATTGTTTCCGCGCGATGAGATCAGACGATGGCTTGAACTTGGCAACGGAAAATTCAAAATCACGTTTGTGAAGGATTATCACATTGGAACATACAGAGACTATACGGTGGAAGTGATCGAAGAGGTGAAAGTATGACGAAAATGAAATTAAAAGCGAAGCTTTTAAGACTCCTTACAGGACTTTCGAACGAAATAGCAAGAAGACGTCACAGAATCGAAGAAGCGAAAAAGCTGATATCAAAACAAAAAGTTATCAAAGAAGACTTCGAGAAGATGTATAACGAGCTTGAAACATTGCAGGAGTTCACAAAACACATCAATCGATGGTTTGAGGAAGTTGCTGAGGAGATAAAGCGAGATGTGGGGGTGGAGTGAAGGAGGCGATGAAATGACTGTCAGAAAACTCAAAGAATTGTTGAATAAACTCAGCGATGATTGGGAAGTTGTGGCCTTATATGAAGATACATATTGGGAAGATATAGTAAAGGGCGATTTTAAAGGTTTTTGCATAAATTCCCAAACAAAGGAATATTACTTCATCGTTGATCCGTTGCTGGTGCGTCCCTTCAAATACATCGCAGAACTTTTTGATATTCCTTTTGACGACCTGTGGTTTTGGGACGACTATGAAAACGAAGAAAAACAGGATTGAGAGGTGAAAAAAAGATGAAAGAGATACTCGCAAATAACAAAGTTGTTGGATGGATAGACGAAGAGAAAAAGATCTATATGTTGGATTTTGAACTTATGGAAGATCTTCCAGTCAGATACGACAGATTCGAAGCTCGGAAACTCTTTGAAAAATTTGGATACGACAACCCTGAAGACGAAGATTACTACAAACATTATGAAAAACTCGATGATGTTTTGAAAGACCTCAGAAGTTTATTTAAAAAGATATTCGATGTTGATATCTCGATCAAGATAGGAGGTGGAAGTATGGAAAAAGTGTTGGGTGGTATAGTTGATAAAATTTGGACTTTGAAAAATTCTGTAGGAGCACTCAGAAGCACGGCAAACGATATAGAAAAACAAATCCAAGAAGTGATGAAAGAATGGTTTAGATGTAAAGCAGAAGGAACATGTGATTTAGCAAATCCGGCTTTTTGGAGACCTCTCGAAAGTCTTTTTGATCTAATTAAGAAATACGGTGATGTCGGAAAAATGACAATAGCAGAAATAAAAGAAAAGATGCAAGATTTTGGAGAAAAGGAAATGTGCGAGGAGGTGGAGGAATGAGCATCTGGACGGCTCAGGGGAATGTTCAGGAGAAATTCAAAGCCATAGCGGATGAGATCGTGGACATGCTTGTGAAGAAGAACGAAGATTATGGAGATAGCAATTTGCTTAGATATGGCTTATTCGGAATATGTGTGAGGCTGTCAGATAAAATCGCACGGCTTGAGAA
>QNAV01000196.1:0-3166 GCA_003641585.1 Thermotoga sp.
ACCGCTGACCATGAGACCGGAGGACTCGGGCTGAGCAACGGTAAATACGCGATCGATGTGGAAAAACTCAGGAGCTACTCCAAGATATCCATAGAGAAGCTGATGAAAGAGATAACACCCGATAACTTCAAAGAGGTCATAAAGAAATACTACGGGATCGATCTGTCAGACGAAGAAGTGGAAGCTTTGAAGAAAGCGTTCGAGAAGGGAGGATACGCACCAAGCAACACGATAGGTGAGATAATAAGCGCACACGCTCTCATAGGCTGGACGACACACACTCACTCCGCAATAATGGTACCGGTCTTTGCGGAAGGCCCAGGCGCTGAGGAATTCACCGGAATAATGGACAACACCGATATACCAAAGATGATAGCAGAACTCACAGATGTACCACTTCACGAGTACTACTTCACCGAAATAGCGGTAGGTGAGTGAGCCCGCCACTGGCGGGCTCATTTTTTCAATGTTGAAAGGACTTTATCCAGAAGTTTCCTCTCGTCGTCTATCAGAAAGAGATTTGATTTTGTTCTGAGATCGCTCGATCCAAAACCTGGTACCACAGGGAAGATACGCGATAACTCCTTCGAGAGAATCTCCTCTTTCCTCTCATTAGCAGGGACGAGAAGAACCCAGAGAACCTCAGCGACTTCGAGAAGGTAGTCTATATGCCACCACTTTTTCTTCTTCCTGATTAAGTGTCTTTTGACCCTGCCTGCAAGATCTTTCATTCCTGAACCCACATACGCATAAGTTCCTTCCTTTAAAACAAACTCTCTTTTTCTGCATTTTAATCTTTGCGTTTTTATTGTCTTAAGTAAAATAACATATACTCCTTTGTTCATACACTCACCCTCCTATATTTCAATTTAAAATATTTTTAATCAAATTGGAAAAATCAATCTCCGTATACTTTAATAATGGAGGCCTCCAAAAATTTTTGAGGAGGTGTCAAGATGAAAAGGCTCAGGATCACGTGGCTCACTGGAGAAACAGATGAAAACGGAAATCCTATCACGAGGAGACAGACCATAGCCGTTTCAGATGAGGCAGATGTTCCAAACATGCAAAACGCTGTTTCTTCTCTTTCCACACTCACCACTTACACCCTCTCTGATGCTTATCTTATAACATTCGAGGAGGTGTGATTGAATGAAGAGACTCTTCATGGATTTTGTGAATCCAGAAACCGGTGACAGAAGGAGGATCACGTTGAACTCTCCAAAGGAAAACCTGACAGCTGAAGAAGTTCAAAACGTCATGGAAGATCTCATAGCCTATAAAGTCATACCTTCGAGCTTTCAGATCGACAGAGCTGCCATCGTTGAAACTAACACGAACGAGTTTTTCGATCTCATCCAGTGAGGTGAGATGTAGTGTTGAAGACTTTGAACATCCTCAGATACGTTATAACTCTTGCTGTTGTCCTCGTTGAGAGAGACGGAGAAGGTGAGAGAAAGAAGGAAGAGGTGAAGGATCTGGTCTTCGGTTTCATGGAAGAGTTCGGAATAAATCTTCCAATCCCGGACGAGATAGTCGAATACGTTCTGGATTACGTAATTGATCTGATCGTTGAGTTTCTGAACGAAAGGATGTGGAAAACATCATGAAATCGAGGACAGAACGGAATGAACTCTTCATGAAATACATTCCTCTGATGAGATCCACCGCCAGTAGGTTCTGGAAGAAGTACAAGAAAAAGATTATGTCTTACGAAGATCTCTACCAAACGATATGCTATCTTTTCCTGTACGCGTACGAGTTATGGGATCCAGAAAGAGGAAAGTTTGGGCCGCATTTGAAGAACGTTCTGGAATACAAGTTGAAAGCAATGATGAAAGGAGAAAAAGCACCGAGATCGAAGGAATACCCTTTCTCTTTCTTGAAACCAAAGTACACATTGAAAGAAGAGGTGGGTTAGTCCCACCTCTTCCTTTTTTTCCTCTCCCTGAGCACCAAAAATACGAATTTCATTATTTGAAAAGGTATCTTCCTCTTGTTCCAGGGAGATTGAAGGAATCTGTATAGCCATTCGAGTTTCATCTTCTGCACGAATTCAGGTGCTCTCTTTTTCCTCCCAGATACGACGTCTATGGATCCTCCAACACCCATCGCAAGCCTCACAGGAATCTTTTTGAAATGTTCGTGAATCCACCTTTCTTGCTTTGGAACACCCATCCCGACGAAGAGAAGATCTGGCTTTTTCGAAAGGATCTCTACAATCACTTCACCATCTTTTTCGAAGTATCCATGATGATATCCAACGACGTTCACACCGTTTCTCCTCAAATTCTCACAGGCTTTTTTAGCGACATCTTCTCTGGCACCAAGAAGATACACCTTCCACCCCTTCCTCTTGGAGAGCTCGCAAAGGTGTGTCATAGTATCTATACCGGTTACTCTGTCCGTTTTCACGTTGGCTATGACATCCAGCGCCCAGACTATCCCGGAACCATCTGGTATCACCATGCTAGCTTCCTCGAGGATTTTTCTGTAGGATGGATCTTTCATCGCTTCCATGAGGATGGAAACATTCAAGGTTACGATGAACATCTTCTCCCCGTTGTTGAGGCGTCTTTCTATTTCCGATATTATCTCTTCCCTCTTTCCATAAGTGATTTCTATGCCGAACAACGAACTTTTTTTCAGACACTTCCCCCCTCAAAATAAAAGGCCGGGGAAACCCGGCTTTGGTGCCGAGGGCGGGACTTGAACCCGCACGGGGAAAACCCCACATGATCCTGAGTCATGCGCGTCTGCCAGTTCCGCCACCTCGGCATCCAAAAAAAGTCTATCATCCCTGAAAATCGTTGTCAAGAAAGGGCGGGGGCTGTTTTAAAATTCGGTGCTCAGTGATCGCTAATCGGTATTCAGAATCCGGTGTTCGCTGGTCGGTGGTTAGGGTATAGGGACTAGGGATTAGGGTGAAGTGCTTTGCTCTATACCCTGCACCCCATACCCCATTCCCTATACCTTCTACTCCAGACCGACCCCTGAACCTCGATCACCGAACAACCTGGCATTTGGAACAACCTCTGTTGACTCTGAGACTGTTTCAAAAATAACGTGAAGGTATAGAAAATGAGGTGTTTTCTCTTTCCTTCAGAGAAACCATCATTTTCTCAAGAGACTACTTCAAAAATTGCCTTTCTTCAGAGATTTCCAT
>QNAV01000197.1:0-3159 GCA_003641585.1 Thermotoga sp.
GTGAAAATGGATCCTCAGAATTTCATTTTCGAGAAAGATTTGAAGAGGCTTTATTTCGATGTTTTCTTGAATGAAAGGGTTGAAATAGAGCTTTATGAAGATGATGGAGAGAGTTTTTCTTTTGAAGAAGGAGATTTTTCTTTAAGGAGGGTGTTGATCACAAGAGATAAGATCAAAGTAGAATCGTCTAGAGGAGGATACAAACCTCCGGTGAGAGAGTGGGTGTTCAAAATATTGGAGGTAGAGGGAAGAATAAGGGAAATATCGATATTGGTGGACGAACGGGATTTAAAGATCCCCTTACGTTGATTGTGATATCATCCATAGCCTTAGGACTGATCATACTCATATGCATACCATTTCCATTTTTGAACTTCATAGTCTCTCTGATATACAAACCCGTTAAGGAAAATCCATTCAACATCCTGCTACTGGGTCTGGATGAGGTCATAGAAGGAACTGTCAGAACCGATGCGATTTTGCTGGCCATAATAGATCATGTGGAAGGAAAGGTCGTACTATCGAGTATACCAAGAGACCTTATGGTAGATGGTTCCAAGATAAACTCCGTGTACGAAAGAAAGGGGATCGAAGCACTTGAGAATGTGGTGGAGGATTTAACGGGGTTGAAAATCAATCGGTTCGCTTTGGTGAACTACGACGTTTTCAAAATTCTTGGTGACGAGCTTGGCCCCATAGAAATCATGGTGAATGAGCCCATGTACTATCACGATTACGTTCAGAATCTAACCATAGATTTCAAACCAGGTGTCGTCTATCGAATGAAGGGAGACGAACTTTTGGCGTATATAAGATACAGAAAAAATGCGCTAGGAGATATTGGCAGGTTGGAAAGGCAGAAGGATGTTTTAAAGAAAATGTTTGAGAAAGCGAAAAATATGGATATCTTCAGATTGGGAAGATTGTATTCGAAGCTGAAGAAATTGATGAAGACAGATCTAGATCTTTCAGAAGTAATATATTTGTTCTCAAAAGTATCGAAAAACGGTCAAATGAGTTTCATCGGTTTTCCATACACTATAAACGACAGAGGAGAAGTGATCGTGGATAAGAAAAGACTGGGAAGATACAGAGATTCTCTCAAGGAACTGCCTGTATCAGGAATCAGAAAGAGTTACAGAATAGTGATACTGAACAATTCCACACTAAAAAACAGGGTTTTCGAAGCAAGGGTGAGATCTCGTTGGAGGAAGGTTATGGGATGGGAACCTGAAAAGGTCATTTGGGAGGACACCAAGATAAATATGAAGGGATCCCACGTTTTCGTGCTATCAAGAAGTATGGTAGACAAGGAAGCCATTCTTGGATTTCTCAAAAAGGTTTATCCTGAGGAAACGTTCAAAGTTCACATGGTTTCCTGGATGGAGGATATAGATGAGTATTATGAAATCATGGAAAAACTCTTCGAAAAGAGAATATACGTTGAAAGGCCTATAGATGCTTTGATTATCCTTGGAACCCTTGGAGGTGGGTGAGTGAAATACAAGAATCTTCACAGATGGGATCTTCAGCCGGAAGAGGCGATGGAGCTTCAGAGGAGATTAAAAAAGGAGGTTGTGTTAAAACCATTCAACGGAGAATTGAAATACGTTGCCGGTGCGGATCTCTCCTTTCCAGGTGAAAACGTAGGTCTTGCTGTAGTAGTTGTCCTGGAATTTCCTTCTCTCAGAATAAAAGAATTGGTTCATGAAAAAGGAAGCATAAATTTCCCCTATATACCGGGTCTTCTAGCTTTCAGGGAGGGCCCGCTGTTCTTGAAAGCATGGGAGAAGGTTAAAACAAAACCAGATGTCGTTTTCTTTGATGGTCAGGGGATAGCCCATCCCAGAGGCTTGGGTATAGCCTCTCATATGGGGTTGTTCTTGGAAATACCAACTGTCGGCGTTGCTAAATCAAGACTTTATGGAAAATATGAAAAACTTCCTCCCGAACAGGGATCCTTCTCCTATCTTCTAGATGATGGTGGTAGAACGATAGGAATCGTCTTTAGGTCGAGAGCGAATGTTTCACCGATTTTCATATCCCCGGGCCATCTCGTGGATGTCGAAAGTAGTTTTGAGCTCGTTAAAAAAGTCCTAATACCTGGAAAGAGAATTCCTGAGCCTACCAGAATGGCTCATTTGTACACCCAGAGGCTGAAGAGTTCTCTCTTTTGATGTTATAATCCTCCTGTGGATACAAAATGAGGGAAGTGAAAGGGTTGGATGGTCCGTGGAAAACCCTAGGGGAAACGTTGAAAAAGTTGAGGGAGGAGAAGGGAATGAGTCTTAGAGAACTCTCCCTCGCGATAAATGTGGATTACAAGAAGTTGGAGAGAATGGAGCGGGGGGATTTCAAAAACCTCGATGTTCCAGTGTACGTTAAAGGATACCTCAGAAGGTATGCTGATGTATTGGGTATAGATTCCACCGAATTGATCGAGATGTACGAAAAAGGTTTCGAGGTAACGAATGTTGAAACCGGGATGATTGAAGAGGAGAAAGAAGAGAGGAAGAAGAAAGCGGATCTCTCTCTTATTTTCGTGATAGCCGTACTCCTTGTCAATCTGATACTTCTCTACGTGGGATTGAAAGAGTTTTCATCTCTCATCAGGGAGCCCCTTGGTATCATCGAGAATCTCTCGGGTGATGTGATAAAGGTTAATGGCACTGATTTGAAACCGGGAGAGAGGATGGCTTTGAGTGAGGGAACATATAGGATAGAAGGCAACAAGGGGGAAGTGTTTGTAAGAACCAAGGGAAAATTGTGGAAGGTGAGGTTGAAGGATTTCGAGGTGAAGATTTCGTGGGAGAGATAAAGATACCAGATATGGTGAATTTGGTGATGTTCATATTCGCTTCCCACATAGATTACTGGTTTGGAGAGCTAAAACCTATTCTTGTGGGAGAATTCGGGCCTTTAGATTACGTATCTCCCAATTTGGATTTTGAAAAATACACTCTATACTACAGGGAAGAAATGGGACAAGGTCTGATGGGGAAACTGGTGAGTTTCGAAAGACTCATACACCCCTCACAACTAGCGGATGTAAAGCTTGCAACCATGGACTTAGAGAAGAAGTTTTCAATCGAGGGAAAACGAAAAATTAATATAGATCCTGGATACATTCATCACACGCAATTCGTGCTGGCTTCCACA
>QNAV01000198.1:0-3151 GCA_003641585.1 Thermotoga sp.
TAAAAAAGTGAAAGTCAGCGATAAGTATGCGGTAGTTTCCGATGATAAAGGACAGACGTATTTCCTGGATATATCGGATCCAGCAAATCCTGAGATCATAAAAAACATCACTATGATGGGAAAGGTCAGGGATATTGAAACCTTCGGTAACAAGGTGTATCTGGGATTGGGGGACAAGGGAATAATCGTGATCGATGTATCGGACAAGCCGAAGATAGTTGGAGCGATCCCTGATGTTAAGTCCAATGGAATAACTATGAAAAAAAGAGTTCTGATATCCAGTGAGGAACCCGGTAAAGTGATATGGAAGGTGAAATGCGAAGGTGAGATAAGATCGACACCGGCTGTGGATGAAGAGGGAAACGTGTATGTTACAGACATAAACGGATACCTCTACGCCATTGATCCCTTTGGAAACATCAAATGGAAGTTCAAGACCAGTTTTTTAATCACCGCTAGTCCATCTCTAAAGAACGATTTAGTATTTTTTGGTGGATGGGATGATTACCTATATGCTGTGAACAGAAAAAGGGGAGAACTTGCCTGGAGACACAGAACATCCGGTGATATCTCGCAGGTTGTTGCTCTACATGATGATTTCATCGTGGTTTGTAATGAGAGTGGATACGTTTACGCTCTGAGTTACGAGGCCAAAGTTCTATGGACGTACACGGTCAACGATTGGATTCCTTCCAAACCGGTGATAGATGAGTCCGGAAACGTATATTTCGGTGATGCCGATGGATATCTCTACTCTCTCACGCCTGAGGGGAAACTGAGATGGAAGTTCAAAAGCGACGGTTGGATATCATCTGGACCCTCTCTGGATGCTGAAAATGTCTACTTTGGAAATGTGAATGGGAAATTTTTCGCTGTTAAGAAATCCAATGGGAAGCTCTTGTGGATTTTCGATGTTGGTGAAGAAATAATATCCTCTCCGGTCATGAATGAAAATATAATTGCGTTCGGTGGAAAGGATGGTTTTCTTTACGTGCTCAACAGAGAGGGGAAGCTTCTCTGGAAATTCAAAACACCTTCTTCTATAAACTCCTCACCAGCCATATCTAAGGAAGGTTACATCTATTTCGGATGTTCTGATGGAACGTTGTATTCCCTAACTTACGATGGTAAGATTCGATGGAAAGTGAAGTTGGGAAAAATCCTTTCATCGGGCCCGATCGTGGTTAAAGGGAGAATCTACGTGGGAAGCGTTGATGGATTTCTGTATGCTATAAGTGATGATACAAAGGGAGCATCTTCCGAGCATTGGTCCTTGTATCATCACGATGAAAGGAACTCAGGAACTTATGAGTGATTTCTCTTTGAGAGTTCTTTAGCGATTTCAGAGGCCAGAAGAACGTTATCACTTAAGAGTTTAAGGTTGGCTTCTAAAGTCCTACCTTTACTCTCTTGAAAGAGCCTCTTGAGCATGTAAGGTGTCACTTCCTTCCCCCTTATTCTTTTTTCAAGTAGTTCTTTCTCGATCTTTTCAAGAATCCTCTCCACCTCTTCTTTTGGTATCTCGTATTCTTCATCTATGGGATTCAAGACCAGAAGGGAAGATCCCATTCGCATCTCAGACATCTCTTCGAATATGTCCACGATCTCTGAAGGAGCCTCGACAGTCATGTTCAGTCTCATACCACTCTTTCTAGAATAGAATATTGGAAACTCATCGGTTTTGTAACCGACAGCGACTATCTCGAGGGTTTCCAGAAGCTCGAAAGTGGCTTCAACATCGAGTATCGATTTAACACCAGAGGATACGAGTATCTTTCTGTTTCTGGAAAGTTCTATGAGATCCTGGGATATATCCTTGTTGTTCCTGTGGACTCCTCCTATTCCTCCAGTCGCAACTACCTTTATTCCAACCAGCTCCGCTATCCTCAAGGTTGAGCTAACGGTGGTTGCCCCGTTCATTCCCTTCGAAATGACGTAAGGTAACTCCCTCGTCCCCACCTTCACTGCTCCTTCTTCCATCATTTTCAGAATTTCCTCTTTTTCCATACCAACAACTATCTCTCCATTCAATACACCAATCACAGCAACATTTTCCATATTATTCAGCTTATCGAATAAAGAGACGGACTCCTCTTTGGGAAGTCCATGGATAAAAACTGTCGTTTCGACGGCGACGAGTGAGCTTTTCGCTTTATCCGCTTTTTCCGACAGTTTCACTCTCAATATCTCACCTTCATTCGAAGATGATTTCATACGAGAACTCTTCAAGGAATTTCTTGAACATGGCGGATACTCCACAGTACCTATTTTGTGATAAATTCACCGCTTTTTCAACCGTATCTCTAGAAGGATCCCCTCTGAATTTGAAAAAATACCTCAGTATAACTTTTTTGAAAATTCTTGGATGTTCTTCTGTTATCTCGTATTCCATTTCCATCCTGAAACTTTCCAGTCCTCCAAGCGTTTTCATTTTTCTCAAGATCATCATCTATTCTTCCCCTGAAGGAAGAGAGTTTACTCCACTGACCTGATGGTCGGGAGCATTGGGCTGGCTGACATCCTTTATAAGAGTTATTTCCATGTTCATTCCTCCCGAATCAGCAGAACTCTGTAGACACCTCTTTCCTTCAAGCTTTTTGCCAATTCTTTATCATTCGTTACGTACACTTTGAAAACATCCAGATTCTCAGGGAATTTATCAACATATGTGGAATTTGGATCATTCTTCAAAATGAAATCTCCTTCTTCTTTGGATACAGTGACTATTTTCAGATGTCCAAAGAATGTATCTTCCTTTTTCATGTATTCTTCAAAACTTTCCTGGATGTTCTCTTCCATATATCTCAAGATGTACATGAGAACCTTCACAAAGGTTTCTGAAGGAACGAATCCTGGTAATTTCGTTATACCCTTGTCACCTTTCCAAAAGATGAAAGTTGGTGTTCCTCTGATTCCGAAAGCTCCGAAGAGTTGAGAATTTGTGTATTCTTTCTCTAAAAACGTTGTTTTCTTGTCATTTGGAAGGATCTCCACGAAAATGTAGGCACTTCTCAGAAGCTTTTGGACGGTTTCATCGGGGAAGACTTCTTTCATGAACTTTGCACAGTACCCACATGTTTCCGATGAAAACTCCATGAGCAGAATTTTATCTTCTATAACCGATATTCGATGTGCAGTTCCAACATCCTCA
>QNAV01000199.1:0-3148 GCA_003641585.1 Thermotoga sp.
AAAGCCAACCTTCGTCTTGTGGTATCCCTTCCTTTTCGCAGATGTTTTTGTCCGGTTTGTGGTATATACCCTTAGGTTCTAGAAGTTCGATGAGGACATTGACCACGGCATCCCTCCATTTGTAAACACCCAGCGAATTGAACTGGACAACAACGTATTCCAAGTATTTATCCACAATCAGACCCGATATACCATCAGATTCACTGAAAAAGACACGGAACGCATCTGTATCTTTAACATATTTCTTTCTGAACCTCACTGCCTCTTCGATTTTCTTCCTGAAGAAATCCTCATCGATCTTTTCATTCCTTCTGGTTAAAAGTCTGACCCTTATTTTAGATTTTTCATTTATGAAACCTCTACCCAAGAAGGTTCTATCGTATCTGAAAACGCCAACTATGTCACCATCCTCAAATTCACCTTCCACTTTTTCAACCTCGTTGTCATATATCCAGGGGTGCCCCTTTTTTATCCTGTTACTGATCCTTTCTCTCAGAAAAACCCTTGCCAACCCGACCACCCCAGAATGTTGGAGAGGATAAAAATGATGTATCCAGAAGTCGCTAGGAAAGGCCCAAACGGTATCTTTAGCTTCATATCGACTTTTCCTTTGTTTTTCACCAGCGCATAGATTATACCCGAAAAAGAGGCGGTAAGTACTGTCAATATCGTGGGAAAGAATCCCAGCATCATACCCAAGCTTCCTGCAAGGAAAACATCTCCCATCCCCATACCACCTTTATAGATTCTGTACATAAGCAAGAACATGAAAAGTGCAAAAAGCGAGGACAAGAAATGCTCAAGGAAGGAACTTCTGAAGGCTATCACAAATCCCCCAACGAGAACGAGAAGATTCAGTGAGTCTGGTATGAGCATGGTATCGAGATCGATGAAGGTGATCGCTATCAGTGCGGAAAGTATCAAGCACGAACTGATCATCTTGAAAGGATCTTCAAAGACGAAAGAATTTAAAAGATACCCTGAAGCGTTCACAACCTCTACTAAAAAATATCTTATGGGTATTCTCCAGCCGCAGTACCTGCATTTTCCTTTCAACAGGATGTAGCTGAGTATCGGTATGTTATCGAACCAATGTATCTTCTTCTTGCAGTTGGGACAAAAAGAATAAGGAGGGTTCCAAAGAGTTACCTCCTCCTTGGGCAGTCTGTATATCACGACGTTCAAAAAGCTACC
Organism: Thermotoga sp.; assembly: GCA_003641585.1. GTDB lineage: Bacteria > Thermotogota > Thermotogae > Thermotogales > Thermotogaceae > 4484-232. The sequence goes on from QNAV01000199.1 coordinate 1,195, forward strand.
AATTATTGCCCCAAAGATGAATATCAGGATATGCCACAAATTTCTTTCTCCTCTTTCGTCAGGTATTCATCGAAAAGTTCCTGTTTGCCATAATAATACCAGATGTTGTTGGTTTTTATATCTTCAAATAATTCCTTTGCTTTTTCCACTTTTCCAAGTTTCAAATACGGTATTATGAGAAGCAGCTTTATGTGAGCATTCAACTTCGTGGCTTTCATAGCTTCCTCTAAGGTTTTTATCACGTTTTCATAGTTTCCATGCTTCAATTGGATTCTTGCCCATACTTCCATATCCGTTAGATACTTTGGAGTTGCATGCAGAATCTTCTCCTCCATAATCCGAGCTTTTTCATCCTCCCCCGAGTTTTTGTAAATCTCCATTAGTTCGTACATAGCCAATATATTGTTTTCATCCCTTTCAAGCAGCTTTTTTAGAGACTGAACAGCCAGATCGTATCTTTTAAGCTTTTTATAAGCATCTGCAAGCATGAAGTATGTAAGCTTATTATCAGGGGAGTACTCTATCTCTCTTTCCCAATAATAAGCAGCTTTTTCGTAATCACCAAGGTTGTAATAAGCCTCACCCAGAGAAGAATAAGCCTGAACAAGCCAGGGATCTATCTCCAAGGCCTTATCAAGATATCTGAGACCTTCTTCCATTTTCCCCTGTTCAAGAAGGAGAGAGCCCATCAATTCGTACGCGGGAGCGTAATTCTTATCGACCTCGAGCATGAACTTTATGATATCCGTGGCGACATCGTACAGATTTCTATCTGCGTAATCAAGAGCAAGATCGTAAAGTCCATTCAGAGAGACGTGCTTGAAATCAGAGATCTTCAGTCCCGATTCTGAAAACCACTCTTTGAACTCTGGAAACAGCACAGGGGCATAAACCTGCTCATCAAGGATCACGGTCTTATCCTCTATCTTCCTACATTTTTCGATTTCATTCCTTATTAGATCGTTACTTTTCAAATCCTCCAGCATCAATTCCCAATCTCCCTCATATAAAAGGTCTCTTATTATAACAACAAAAGGAGTTAGATCTGTAACGGTTATTTTTTCTCCTTCTACGATAAGGTTTATGATCTTTTCCATTATGACACCTCCCGAAACTTTTTCTTCATCTTCAATTCACATTATACAACATATCGATACGAATTCAACGAAGGAAGATACCATGATAAAATCGCCATGGGAGGGGTGATTTCGTGAAAAATGTTATTGTAATTAGGTATTCTGAAATAGGTTTGAAGGGAAAGAATCGAAAGAATTTCGAAGAACAGCTCGTAAGGAATATAAAAGAAGCTTTGAATGTTAAGGTTGAAAGAAGATACGGTAGGATTCTGATAAAAAATGGTTCGGTTGATCCTTTAGATAACATAAAGAGAATTTTCGGAATCCAAAACTTCAGCCCTGGTATCAGCGTTCCTCACGATTTCGAGGAGGTAAAAAAAGCTTCTAAAATTCTCGTTGAAAAGAAAGTAAAAGAAGGTGCCAGAACCTTTAAAGTGAACGCAAAGAGAGCTTTTAAAGGATTCAAGATGGGTGTTTACGATATGAACAAAGAACTGGGAGCGTACGTTTTGAAGAGTTTTCCCTCTTTGAAAGTGGACGTTCATAACCCTGACTTCATTCTAGGAGTTGAGGTTAGAGAAAAAGAAATCCTCGTTTTCACCGATAAGATTGAAGCGTACGGTGGCTTACCTGTTGGTGTCAGTGGAAAAGCGGTGCTTCTCCTATCTGGAGGAATAGACAGCCCCGTGGCGGGATGGTATGCACTCAGAAGGGGGGTTCTTATAATACCTGTTACCTTCATGACCCCCCCTTTCACAACCGAGAGAAGTATTGATAAAGTTGTAGAGATCGTCAAGGTTCTCTCAAAATACAGTGGAGGAAATCCCCTGGTACTGAACATCATCAATACGACTGAGGTTCAGATGGCCATAAGAAAT
>QNAV01000200.1:0-3131 GCA_003641585.1 Thermotoga sp.
GTTTCAATTCCTCATAGGTAGGATGTGAATTACAATTACACAGTTTGAATATATAGATTTTTCTGGTTTCAATTCCTCATAGGTAGGATGTGAATTATTCATCTACTGCCCTGTATATCCTGCCTTTCACTTGTTTCAATTCCTCATAGGTAGGATGTGAATCATCTATTCCCTGCTTGATTATTCCTCGCCATGTATTGTTTCAATTCCTCATAGGTAGGATGTGAATTTCTCTTATCCAGCACCAAATTATCACGAGGCAACTGTTTCAATTCCTCATAGGTAGGATGTGAATCATGTGACTGAAAAGGTGAAAGTCCTCTATAAATATGTTTCAATTCCTCATAGGTAGGATGTGAATTTTGTAGGACCATCCCAACCCCCACTGTCCTCTTGAAGTTTCAATTCCTCATAGGTAGGATGTGAATCAATATCACTGCTAACACTCACATTTAACTCCTCCAGTTTCAATTCCTCATAGGTAGGATGTGAATGACAAAGGGGTGTATCGGTTCTATTTTGAGCATTCGTTTCAATTCCTCATAGGTAGGATGTGAATCTTCGTCTTATTTGTCGTTATCACCCCTTCATTGAGTTTCAATTCCTCATAGGTAGGATGTGAATAGTATCACTTCCTTATCTATATCAGGCTTTTCAACCGGTTTCAATTCCTCATAGGTAGGATGTGAATTACACAGCCCACCCCCCTGTATCTATGTCAGGCACGAGTTTCAATTCCTCATAGGTAGGATGTGAATTAATAAATTGAAAAGATGGATGGGTAAGAAGAAAAGTTTCAATTCCTCATAGGTAGGATGTGAATTATCAATCTCCACTTCCCATATGTGGTATCAGCCTTGTTTCAATTCCTCATAGGTAGGATGTGAATTTGTGAAGGTTGCCTTGAAAAGGAAAAGAGTATGGGAGTTTCAATTCCTCATAGGTAGGATGTGAATTCCCCTGCTGCTTTTGCAGCACCCTTGAAATTCATATGTTTCAATTCCTCATAGGTAGGATGTGAATCGCTTGACTGCAACAAGTGTCCCGTTCTGCACATAGGTTTCAATTCCTCATAGGTAGGATGTGAATGGAAGGAGCAGAAAAAAGACAATGGTGTACGGTATGAGTTTCAATTCCTCATAGGTAGGATGTGAATCTGGTGATATGGTGTATATAGCGGATGAGTTCTATATGTTTCAATTCCTCATAGGTAGGATGTGAATCTTTGCAGAAAAATATATGTAATATCTCACCTTATGTTTCAATTCCTCATAGGTAGGATGTGAATTTGACATATAGGCAATATCCCTTACCACATCTGCTGGTTTCAATTCCTCATAGGTAGGATGTGAATTTTACTTCTTTCACAGGCACGATACCAATACCTATCTGTTTCAATTCCTCATAGGTAGGATGTGAATTTTTCTCTGTTCTTCCTCAGGAATACCTTTTTCTGCGTTTCAATTCCTCATAGGTAGGATGTGAATGATTGACAGATTTTTCATACTCCACCCACCGACCCGTTTCAATTCCTCATAGGTAGGATGTGAATTCACATAGACCAGACAGAGCCTGAAAGGTCTTTTTATGTTTCAATTCCTCATAGGTAGGATGTGAATTCCTTTGATGACTTGACGAGCAAAGCAAGGGAACTCGGTTTCAATTCCTCATAGGTAGGATGTGAATGGAGTTTTGACAGATGGATATGAAGGCAGGGTTAAAAGTTTCAATTCCTCATAGGTAGGATGTGAATTTCAATGGTGGGAATTTTTCAGAAGAAAAAACAAAGTTTCAATTCCTCATAGGTAGGATGTGAATAAGTTTCGTGATATACACAAACGCAGGCTTGTCTGGTTTCAATTCCTCATAGGTAGGATGTGAATTCTTTTCCACATTCCTATTGTGATATAGTATTGCCTGTTTCAATTCCTCATAGGTAGGATGTGAATCCTTTGCAGACTTTGATGAGAATGGCTATACGACAGTTTCAATTCCTCATAGGTAGGATGTGAATACATTATAATTATGAGTTTCAATTCATTTCTTGTCAATAACTTTTTTAAATTTATACCAGCAACCGTGAGCAAGTTTTCTAATCTCGCTAATATCATTCAGATACAATGCCATTATTTTCTGTCTATTCACAATCATTTTTACATTATTGGGGGTTGACAGAAGATTTAGATTTTACCATTCAGCTATCCATGGTTTATATTCTTCATCGCCAAGAATATGCTTCTCAATCTTGTATGCTTCCATTCTTATTAGAGTCCTATAACTTACATGCCTTTTTAACTTTCTATGTTTAATAGTTTGTTTTAACCTTTCATCCATCTCTTGAACAAAAATTTTGCGTCCATTCTCATTCATGTAAATTCCACCCAGTTCTGCAATAAAATGTTTGTTCTTTAACACGCCTTTGTTAACAAGAGAGAATATTATCCTGTCCACAATAATAGGCTTAAATACTTCTGCAATATCAAGATTTAAACTAAACCTTCTGAAATTTGATGTATGTAAAAATCCAATTCTTGGGTCAAGATGCGTTTTATAAATTTCAGAAAGACAATAGGTGTATAAAAGGGAATTCCCAAAGCTTATCAAGGCGTTTATTTTACTCCCAGGTGGTCTTCTGCTTCTGTAAGTAAACCTGAATTCTCTATCTTTTATTATGTGATTGAATGAACGATAATAAATGTCTTTTGCATTCCCTTCAATTGCCATAAGCTGGTTTATGTCTTCACATTCACTTATTCCATTCAACAACTCATTCAATTTTACTAATGAATTTGCAAGTTCATCTTTTGGGTTTCTATTTTGATAGTATTTAAGGACTTTTATGCCATTCTGGATTGCTCCATTAACAAAGTTTCTTGCCAGATGAACCCTTTTTTCTTTATTAAGATAAAATTCAGCCTGTCTGATTATTATTTCTCCTGAGTTATAATGCTCCCTTGGGTAAAAAGAGCCCATATAGAATCCGTAATGACTGTAAAAATGAACAATGATTTCTTGCTGAGATAGAAATTCTAAAAGTTTTTTGTTTATATTTAATTCCCCAAAAACCTGAATTTCCCCGGTATTTTCTACTGGTATGTATTTCTTTTGTCCGTCCTCTGTTTCAAAAAACA
>QNAV01000201.1:0-3120 GCA_003641585.1 Thermotoga sp.
ACAGGAAGAAGATGGAGGGCACGAAGGAGTTCACCCTTCACAGGAGAAGAAGGTACGAGGCGGAGTTGGTGGAGATAATACGCAAACGTCTCATGAAGATGATTTTCGACGAGGATGTTTTCAGGGACCGGGTCGAGGACCTGATAGACATGATAATGAGAAAGAAGAAGGACCCCTACTCCGCGGCCGACGAGATACTGTCCCAGGTCCTTAAATGAGGAATTTTCACCTATTATTGCCGCAATCCTTAATGCCCAATCTATATTTTCTCTTCCAAGGGTATTAAACCAGAAAATGTAAATAGTTGACATTTTTTTATCTTATATCCCCAAGGGGGCGAAAATATGCTTGTGGAATTGTCCGTGGAGAATTATCTCTCCATAAAGGATCGGGTTACTTTTTCGATGGAACCGACAACTGACAAAAAATTAAAGGGCAATATATTCTCCTTTCAAGAGAAACATCTTCCCGATCTCCTAAAGGTGGCTGCCGTTTATGGAGCCAATGCATCAGGAAAATCCAATTTCCTTAGCGCATTCAATTTCCTTTCAAGATTCGTCATGAACTCTCATCTCCTGCCTCCCGGGATGAAAATCCCGGTAACCCCGTTCAAACTTGACCCTGACATGGTAAAGGAACCCACATCTTTTGAAATAATATACATAAATAAGGGAATAAAATACAGGTATGGCGTCTCTCTCACAAGGGAAAGGGTGGTGGAGGAATATCTCTATTCCTACAGGACAAGAAAACCTACTCTCATATTTGAAAGAACAAATACCGATGAGTACAGATTCACGAATGACATCCATTTTCAGGAAGACATACGCAAGAAGACCAAGATGAATACACTATATCTTTCCACCTCATCCCAGTGGAATTATGAACCTTCCAATGAAGCATTGAAGTGGTTCGGTGAACATCTCATTGTAGGCCCCCCTGTCCTGATGTTCGAATGGATGGAGAGAACATGTGAAATGATCATGAGGGATAGCAATCTCAAGGAATTGATATTGAAAACCTTGAAGAATGCGGACCTTGGCATCATGGGTCTGGAGGTCTCAAAGGAAGAAAAAAGTGATTATATGAATAATTTGAATTCTATTATAAACGAGATGCAGATCATCAATATGGTTTTCAAAGGATCATCTCGAAAATCGATTTTTTCAAGATATGATATAAAGTTCGCACACAAGGGGGTTAAGAATGGAATTGACACAACCGTTCATTTTGGTATGGAGGAGGAATCTGGTGGAACGAGAAGACTCTTTCAGGTGATAGGTCGGATCATCGAATCACTGCAGAAAGGGGACACCATCATCATGGATGAATTCGAAACCTCCATTCATCCCCTCCTGTTGAAGAAAATTGTGACAATGTTTCTTGACGATGAAATCAACCGAAACGGTGCTCAGTTGATATTTGCAACTCACAGCACAAGTTTGCTTGATAGAAATCTATTCAGAAGAGATCAGATATGGTTCACTGAGAAGAAGGGAGATGGTAGTACGGATCTTTATTCACTGGCAGATTTTGATGTCAGGAAGGATGCCAATTTCGAAAAAGGGTATCTTCAGGGAAGATACGGAGCGATACCATACCTGCCGGCGGAGAATCTGCTATGACCCCCAGGGTGAGAAGGATACGAAGTACCAACCCCATCTACCTGATAGTGACGGAAGGAGAAACCGAACAAAAATACTTCGAGGGGTTGAGAAGAAGATGCCCCAGAAAAATTGTAAACAGGATATATGTCAAGAACCCGAATGATACGGATCTGATGAGCCTTATCAAATACTGCTGCGATCAGATTCATCAGATGGAACTCAATACCGGAAAAGGAGATCGAATCTTCTGTGTGGTGGATTATCCACAGAATGAGAAAGTGATCCCCAATTCACTGAAAATGACAGGAAAAAAAGGAATAGAACTTATATTCTCAAGACCATGTTTCGAGCTCTGGTTCCTTTTGCATTTTAAGAGAGTATTCGCATCATTGAATAATAGGGAGATCATGAAAGAACTGAAAAAAAAATTACCCAAATACAGAAAAGCTGATAAACGAATCTTCAAAAAAATGGAAGGAATGACAGAGACTGCAATATCGAATGCCGAAAGTATTGGAATCACGAACCTGAGTGATATCAGGAATCCCTCAACAAATGTTCAGGAACTTGTGAAATTTATTCTTAAACTTATAAAAGAGGAGGAATAGGATGGCCTACACTGTAATGATAACCATTCCGTTCGAGAACTGGACCAAGGAAGATGACGATGCCATCATTGCAGAATTGGGAAAATTCAATATTGAATGTTTCATGATGTCTCCTGCATCTTTCGGGATCATCGATCCGGAGGGAATGATTCATTCCTCCGATCTTGTTGTCGTCATATATACCGAATTATCGTTCATGTCCGAACTGACAAGAAGAGTGATAGACATCTCCACAGGAGCAGGCAAAAATACTTTGATCATCAAGGAGAGAGGAGTTCCCATGCGGGGGCATGTGTCAAATGTTGACATCGTGGAATTCGACCCTGATCAACCGGGTCAAGCTGTCGCCTATCTACTTCAATACACAAAGAATACAAAATCAGAAAGGGATGCAAAGATAGGAAAAGCGATTGTTGGTTGGACCTTGGGGTTGGGACTTGCCGCAGGTATTGGGTATCTTCTCTACAAGGCATTGAAGGAGTAGAGGTAACAATGATGCCTCCATCCTCGTTTCCCGAATAGAATTCGAATGAGGAGGTCAGCGCAGGAGCCTTGAAGATATGACGAGCTTCTGGGCCTCGCTCGTCCCCTCGTATATCTCGGTTATCCTGGCATCGCGATAGAGCCTTTCTATATCCCTATCGCGCATGTAGCCATACCCTCCGTGGATCTGGACCGCCCGGTCGGCGCAGAATACGGCCGTTTCCGACGAGAACAGCTTGGCCATAGCGGCGTGTTTGCCGAAATCCTCACCGCGGTCCTTGAGATAGGCAGCTTTCAGGGTCAGCAGCCTGGATGCCTCTATCCTTGTCGCCATCTCGCTTATCATCCACTGAATGGCCTGAAGCCGGGATATGGGTTTGCCGAACTGCACCCTCTGCCGGGAATATTCGATACTGCGGTCA
>QNAV01000202.1:0-3115 GCA_003641585.1 Thermotoga sp.
TGACTACTTCTCCTTCTTCGTCTTCCAGAATGGCCAGAAGAACGTGTTCAGGCCTTAAAAGGTTCTGCCTGTAATCTTTTAAAGATTCACCAGCTCTTTCAAGAACCTCTCTCAACTTGTCGTCGATGTATCTCATCATATTATCACCTCCTGTTTTATCAGTCTTAATATTAGACTGATAACAAATAGGAAAGTTCAAAGAGTTCTCATCTGGGATTTTCTCTTTTAAAGATTTTCCAATTCCTTCAAAACGATTTCAGGAGGTTTATTCTCAAGAAGAGCTATCCTTTTATAGATAGGAGGATGCGTGCTGAAGAGGTTGGTGAAGAAACCCTCCTTCCTTTCGTTTATCTTCCTTCTCAAGGGATCTGATATGAAAAGGTGAGCGTTTGCGATGTTTGCATTTTTCATCTTCTTCTTGTTCACTTTGTAAATCTTTCTGAGGGCAGAAGCTAGGGCAAAGGGATTTCTCGTAAGCTGGGCACTCGTGGCATCTGCAAGGTACTCTCTGCTTCTTGAAACTGCAAAAAGAACGATTCTTCCGAGGAAGGCAAAAAGGGTGGCGAGCAGGGCTATGAAAAGTAAAAGCAAAGCTATTTGAAGACCCGAGTTCTTTCTCCTTCTTGGGTAAGAATACCTCAGCATTGAAAGCCCCGCTCTCCATGAGAGGATCTGAATGATAACAACGGCTCCCAGAATTGCACTTGTGAGTGTCATGACAAGAGTATCCTTATGGAGAATATGAGAGATTTCATGACCTATAACTCCTTCCGTTTCCTCCCTGTTCAGGTTCTTCAAAAGACCTGTCGTCACACATATTGCGGATTTTTCTGGTTTGTAACCCGTTGCAAAAGCGTTTATGGTCTCATCTTCCATGACGTAAACCTTTGGCGGTTTCCCAAGGCCAGAAGCTATCGTCATCTCTTCAACTATGTTGATCAGTTGCTTTTCTTCGAAATTTTCAGGATTTGCAGGTCTTGCCTCAACCATTTTTAAAACCATCTCAGGCCCTTTTGAAAGACCAACAAGGATCTGTACCAGCGCTATTATGGAAAAAATTGACATACCCACAGGGAAAGAGTTGAATATGGCATCCACGAGAAAACCGAAGGATACCATGATGAGCGAGAATACGGCTATCAATATGATGCTCTTTCTAACGTTCCTCTCCTGAACCTCCCAGAACGTCATGATCCATCACCACAACGTCATAGATGTATAGCTTTTCCCTCAGCTTCTTCGAAAGCACCAAGAAGAGTTTCAGATAGAGTTGGATGGGGATGAATCAAACTCGCCATCTCCTCAGCTGTGAGTCCTTTCTTCACAGCAACCACACCCTCCATTATCATTTCCGTGGCCATGGGGCCAACCACGTTGACACCAAGTACTGTTCCTGTTTTCTTATCCGATATGACTTTTACAAAGCCTTCCCTCTCCCCCATAGTGTTAGCTCTTCCACTGGCAAGGATCGGAAACTTTGATATCTTAACTTCGTCAGTATTGACATTTTTCTCTTTAAGACCAACGGAAGCTACTTCAGGATACGAGAATATGACTGATGGAACGGCTGAAAGATCCACTTTTACTTCTTTTCCCGCCATGTTCTTGGCAGCTACGATCCCTTCGTGGAACGCAGCATGAGCGAGCATAACCTTTCCTCTGACATCACCGATCGCATAGACGTTCTCCACATCCGTTCTTAAATATTCGTCTGTTAATATACCTTTCTCTCCTCTCACTCCCAATGCCCTCACGTCATCACCTATGAGAGGTCTTCTTCCAACAGCAAGCAGTACCTTCTCAACCACTAGATCGAGCCTTTCTTTGGGTGTGTCGATGGTGACCATGTGGCGTTCTTCTTTATCGATCGATACCACCCTTGAAGACTCGAATACATTAACACCAAGCTTGTTCAGGGATCTTCTGACAACTTCTGCAACGTCTGGATCCTCCGCTGGAAGTATGTGATCCATTATCTCAACGATATGAACATCCGTTCCCATGATTGAAAGGAAGGTTGCAAGTTCAACACCCACAACTCCTCCCCCAACTATCAAGATGGATTCGGGAAGTTTTTCCATTTTGAAGAAATCGTCGCTCGTCCATATACCTGGTATGTCATCGAAAGGGTGGAAAACTGTGGGAACGGAACCTGTCGCTATGACGATATTTCTCGCTTCCAATAGCGTGTCACCAACCTTCACCTTGTTAGGAGATACAACGATCGCTTCTCCTTTGATGTAATCCACCTTGTTCTTTTTCAAAAGGTACTCCACACCCTTTCTCGATGTCATAACACTTCTTTCCATATGCTTTTTTATCATGGAAAAATCATATGACACATTTTCAACGTTTATACCGAATTTTTTGGCCTTCGTCTTTAGCTCGTGAAATAAGTGAGAGACCGAGAGCAAAGCTTTTGTTGGGATGCAGCCTTTGTTCGTACAAGTGCCTCCGGCGTGTTCTTTCTCCACAACCGCGACTTTGAGGCCAAGTTGTGCCGACTTTATCGCACACACATACCCTCCAGGCCCTGCTCCTATAACGATGGCATCGTACATGGAACCACCTCACTATCCTATGGATTTTTCGTTCCTTTCGACTATCTCGATTAATTCATCGTAAGATATGAGTGGAACGATCGAATCTTCTTCTCCATATCCCCTTGCTTCGAGGTCTTCTCTAACTGCGTAAACTTTCGCTCCCCTTCCCAAAACTTCGTATATCTTTGGGGGCTCTCCAAGAGCGAACAACACACCATCTTGGATGAGAACTACTTCGTCTCCTTCTTTCGCAATATCGAAAAGATCCATCGAAATGGGATTTTCATCTGAATACTTTATCAGTATCATCGCCATACTCATCACCTCACATAAAAACAACAAAATCGAATTTTTTCACAAGATCATAAAGCTTTTTTCTAAACAAAAGTTCCACCTTCAGCCTTTCTCTGGATTTTATCCTCCTTCTCTCAACATCCTCTTCCACTGCATAGATCTTCACTCTCTTTTCAAGATCTTCAAGAGAATCTTCATCGTTCAAAGCGATCACCGAATCTTTCATCAAAAGGATCGAAGGCTCTATTTCATTCTTTATTTTAGACACCATCCTGAAA
>QNAV01000203.1:0-3110 GCA_003641585.1 Thermotoga sp.
AGCACTATGGCGAATATCAAGAGGAGTGCTATGAAGAGACTTTTAATTTGACTCGATAGTATTTCGCTGTTAATCTTCACCCACACGAAGATGGTACCGGCTATCGTGTAGTTGTACTCATATTTTGCCAGTATCTTCGATATATCTTCCTTTATTTCTTCGGCTTTCGCTACACCCTCTGGTGTGAGGTTTATAATCATCCTCAAAGCCTTCCCCTTGATGAAAAACCTCAGGAACGGTTGGTTCTTCACAAGTATCCTCATGAGGGGAATCGGTATGTCCACGGGAAAGGATACTTTGGATACACCTTCTATCTTTTCTATATTTTTCATGATCTCTGCTAACTTCTTGTTATCTAAAGCGGTGAACGGCTTTTCTTTTTCCAGAACAAGGTAAACGGGTTCTCTGAAGTGAAACTCTTTCGAGAGTATTCCGTAAGCTTCCCTTATCTCGGAACTTTTTCTGAAATAATTCAATCCAGTTGTTCCTATTTCTATGTTTCTGAGAATGAAAGGAGATACGAGAGTTATCACTATCATGAAAAACAGAATAGCCTTTGCAAATTTCCCGCCAAGATACACGACCCCCAGGGATCTAGGTTTTTTAGAGGAGACACTAACCGTTTCTCTCATGAAGGTGAAAACCATGACGAAGACGAGAGCCAATCCACTTGAAACCAGTATTCCCAGTTCTTTGAAAGCCCTTATATCTAGAAATATAAAGGATGTGAAACCTGCAACTGTTGTTAGCATGGAGAACATTATGGGGATGAATTTCCTCTTCGCAGCGATCTCCACGTTTTCGTAGAATTGAACGCCGTTGTAAAAATGCAAACCATAAGCAGATCCTATTATCATCAAATAAGAGATGGTCATAGCGGTCAAGATGTTGAGAAAATTCCCCAGTGAGAAATGGATCGCCATTATGGTTATAGAAGCCATGACAGGGATTATCAATGATAACAAGCTTCCTTTCAAAGATCTGGTTTGAAACAAGAAAACGATGAGGATGAAGGAGAATATCAATGGTGGATAAACAGAAGTTTGTCTTGTCAGTTCAGAAAAGAGTTCTTGATCTATGATGGGCTCCCCAAGCATCATGGGAGAGAGTTCTTCATAATCCTTGAGGATTTTCCTGATCTGTGCCACAACCTCTCTGGAAGGTCTTTTCGCACTCAACGCGCAGTATATGAGCGCATATCTTCCATCCTTTGTTATGAAAGTCGAGGTGTTGGGATCTTTCAAAACGTCCTTTACTAGTTTCCCATCTTCGACGTAATTTTTCACACTAAAACCTTCGAATCTTGGAACATCAACAACACTCAAGACATTTTCCACACCATCTATATTCCTCAATTTCTCTTCAAGTTCCTTGAGTTTTCTCAGACTTGTGGCTTCAAAGAATGTGTTTGGATTTTTGAGGAGTATCGTAAGGTTCATATGATCCCCGAACAACCTTTCAACCTTCACAAGAGCTTTTATCGTTGGATCCTCTATTTCGGATGGGGGAACTCCCGGTTTGTAACCAGGTAGAAAAACCTCGGGCCCACTGTATATCCTCCCGTATTTCAGAACTATCACCATCGATACGACAAAAATAACTGAAAACATTACCGTGTATTTGTACTTCAACATTTGCCCTCCTCATTCAACGAAAGATCTTCATATCTCCACACCACGTTTCTAAAATTAACCTTTGGAACGTGTCCATGAGGCTTGAACCTTTCGGTAGGGTTGGCAACGACTACGAAGAGTCTTTCATCCTCTCTGAGAAATTCTGATAAAAATATCAGATCCTTCTCGTCTGAAAGACCCGGTACGTAGGTCATTCGGTACTCATATTTTATGCCACTTTCTCTCAAAATGAAAGCAGTTTTCATCACTTCACACCAATAATTATATCTCACCCCTGTAATTTCAGGATAGCTTTCAGGTTTCGCTTTGAGATCCAGGGCAACGTAATCCACCAGTTTTCTATTTATAACGTCCTCTACCATCTTTGGATTCGAACCGTTGGTATCCAGCTTGATAGAATAGCCAAGGCCTTTCAGGAGGGTCAACAGTTCAGGGAGATCGTTGTGAATCGTTGGCTCTCCCCCCGTAACACAGACAGCATCCAGTCTTTTTCGAAGTTTTCTTAAAATTTTGAGGGCTTGCTCCTTCATATCGTAATCCCTTCTGTCACCGTAAGCGATCTCCCAATTGTGACACCAAGGGCATCTGAAGTTACAACCCGCTGTGAAGACAACAGCGCATGGTTTTCCAGGGTAATCCACGAGGCTAAACGTTCTGATACCCGCTATCTTCATGCTCGATCACTCGCAAGTATTCTGTAGTATCTTCTCTCCTTGAATTCCTGATACTTCCCGTCGTTCCAATTCTGAATGGGTCTGTAATAACCAACGACTCTGGAATAGACTTCCGTTTCTTCCCCACAATATGGGCATATGTGCTGCTCTCCAGGAAGATACCCGTGGTTCCGACAAATGGAGAACGTGGGAGTTATCGTGATGTATGGAACAGGATATTTCTCCACCACCATCTTTAGAAAAGTCTTTAAAGCCTGTATGTCCGTTACTCGCTCCCCAATGTAAAGATGAAGAACCGTTCCACCTGTGTATTTCACCTGAAGATCGGCTTGATGATCCAGCACCTCGAAAGGATCTTCAGAATAATTCACAGGAAGCATCGTCGAATTGGTGTAATACGGTTTCTCCTGCGTACCTGAAGTCACGATCTTTGGAAACACTTTTCTATCAATCATAGCAAGCCTATAGGAAGCACTTTCAGCTGGTGTTGCTTCAAGATTGTAAAGGTTACCCGTGTGTCTCGTGTAGAAATTCAGTTTTTCCAAGATATGATCCATGATCTCAATAGCTAACCTTTTACCTTCAGAATCGTCTATACCAACTCCCAAGAAATTGAGGAGCATTTCATGCATCCCTATTATTCCAACCGTCGAAAAGTGATTCGTCCAATATCGACCTGTCGAGGTTTTCACATTTCTCAAATAGAATTTGCTGTAAGGGTACAATCCTTTTTCTGTCATGTATTCTAAGAACTCTCTTTTCTTCTCAAGGGATCGCACAGCTATCTCGAGTATCTCATCAA
>QNAV01000204.1:0-3091 GCA_003641585.1 Thermotoga sp.
GCCAGAGCCATGAAAGTGACACCCCAGAGGGTATCCGGCCTTGTAGTGAATATCTTTATCTTGATATCCGTTCCTTCAACGGGAAATTCAACTTCGGCCCCCTCGCTCTTTCCTATCCAATTTCTTTGCATGATTTTCACATGTTCGGGCCACCCTTCAAGCTTATCAAGGTCTTCCAGGAGTCTTTCTGCGTAATCCGTTATCTTGAAAAACCACTGTTCAAGGTGTTTTATAGTCACCGGTGTTCCACATCTTTCACATTTTCCATCTTTCACCTGTTCGTTTGCAAGGACCGTTTTACATTTTGGACACCAGTTAACAGCCGCTTTTTTCTTGTAAGCGAGTCCTTTTTCATAGAGTTTCAGGAATATCCATTGGGTCCATTTATAATACTCTTCGTCACAGGTTGCAAATTCCCTATCCCAATCGTAGCTTATTCCGATCCTTTTTATCTGCTTCCTTATGGTCTCTATATTCCCCTTCGTCCAAACCTCAGGATGAATCTTATGCTCAATCGCAGCGTTCTCTGCTGGAAGCCCGAAAGCGTCGTAACCGAATGGATGCAGGACGTTGTAACCTCTCATTCTCTTGTAACGTGCAACTATGTCTCCTATGACGTAATTTTTCACATGACCGACGTGGAGCGTACCTGATGGATAGGGGAACATAACGAGAGCATAGTACTTTGGTTTTTCCGACCTTTGGGGGGTTTTAAAAACACCTCTTTCCTCCCATATTTTCTGCCATTTTGGTTCGATCATCTTCGGGTCATATTCTTTCATTCGACCACCTCCTCAAACACTTTGTGAAGATTATATCACTTTCTTCCTTTCTAGATCTTCCCTGCTAAAGGAAAAAATCTATTACAATAGAGATTAAGCTCGTCATCCAAAAAAAGGAGGTTGAATCATGTTGAAGATATCCTTCGTGGGTGCGGGAAGTGTTCGCTATACGATCAAACTGGTGGGGGATCTGGCAAAAACCAGGGAACTGTCTGGAAGCCTCGTTACGTTTATGGATATAGATGAAAAGCGCTTGGAAGCAGTGTATGAACTTGCAAGAAGATACGCGAAAGAATTGGGAGCAAACCTTTCTTTTGAAAAAACAACCGATCTTAAAAAAGCAGTTGATGGGGCGGATTTTATCATAAACACAGCGCTTGCAAGAGCAAAAGGACATGAGGATGGGTACGTGCAGTACGAGATCATAAGGGAAGTTGGTGAAAGACATGGATACTACAGGGGAATAGATAGTCAAGAGTTCAACATGGTATCAGATTACTACACGCTTACAAACCACAATCATCTCAGAATGAGCCTTAACATAGCTAAAGTTATTGAAAAATATTCACCAGATGCATGGCTTCTTCAGACGGCAAATCCAGTTTTTGAAATAACCCAGCTTGTCAGGAGGTTCACCAATGTTAAAATCGTGGGATTCTGCCATGGTTTTTCGGGTGTGTTTAAGGTTTTCAAAACGTTGGAATTAAATCCTGAAGAAGTCAACTGGCAGGTTGCGGGAGTCAACCATGGAATATGGATGAACAGATTTGAATATAGAGGGAAAAACGCTTATCCAATCCTCGATGAGTGGATCGAAGAGAAATCTTCCATGTGGGAACCGAAGGATCCATGGGATGTGGATCTGAGTCCAGCGGCGATAGACATGTACAGATTCTACGGAATGCTACCGATCGGAGATACTGTAAGAAACGGGAGTTGGAAATACCATTATAACCTGGAAACCAAGAAAAAATGGTACGGAAAGTTTGGAGGGATAGATAATGAAGTGGAAAGGCCAAAATTTTATGAGGAGTTAAGGAGAACAAGAAGAAAACTCATGGAGATCGCCAGAGATTCGAGTACCAAGCTCACAGAAGTTTGGCCTGAGGTATTCACAACCGATGGAATGAGTGGGGAACAGCACATACCATTCATAAACGCTTTGGTGAACGGAAAGAAAACTAGACTCGTTCTGAATATACCAAATGAAGGAATCATAAAGGATATACCAGATGATGTGATAGTAGAAGTTCCAGTTATTGTCGATGAAAAAGGTTTGCATCCTGAGAAAATAGAGCCGGATCTCACCGAGAGGATAAAGAAGATGTTTTTGATGCCTAGAATTTTGAGAATGGAGTGGGCTTTGGAATTCTTCATCACAGGTGACATCAGGGTTCTTGAAGAGATCCTGATCAGGGATCCAAGGACCAGATCGTACGACCAGGTTCAGGGAGTGATAAAGGATCTCATGAAGTTGCCCTTCGTCTCTTTCTCCCAGTGATCAACCTGTCGGAATTAAAGATCTTTGTGATGATAAAAATGATCACCCCTGTGATCACACTAACGTACACTATTCCCCACACAACCAGCTGAATCCTACCGAACATGAGAAGCCGCAGAGCGATCATCGGATGTGTGAACGGTATCAAAAACGCCACTATTTTCAACCCAGCTGGAAGGGTATCGAAATCTTTGAACATGGTGAGTAACATGCTGAAAGTTGCGAGTCCAACTATCGGGAAGGAGAGCATTTGGGAGCTCTTGTAGTTCTCAGCGAATAAGCCCAACATCATGCTAAGGGATATTCCTGCAAGCAGTGTTACGAAGAGGGAAATACCGAACAGTGCATAATCTTTCAGCTGCAGATTCAACCCTATATCTGATTCTATTCCGGATGTGGGATACGATGGAACGAGGCCCTTGAGATAGAAACTGAATCCCACCATGTATATAACCGCCATTATGAATCCCACGATACTCGCTGCGACGATTTTTCCCACAACGATATGACTTCTTTTAATGGGGAGGGTCAGCAGCGTTTCCAAGGTTTTGTTTTCTTTCTCCAGTCCCATGGAGGATATGACAGATCCTCCAGCTCCTAGTATGAGCATCATTATCACGATGGAAGTGAGAGTTGTCTGTGAAGACATCTTCTCCCCAATCTGAGCTGGTGAAAGGTTCAATCTTCTCTCTTTTAAGATAGTAGAAGCCTTTTGAGTGAAGGGATTCAAAACAATCTCTGGATCTTTCACGCCATACCTTTCCATGAGTTTTTTCGCTATTTCACTATTTATCATTCCCAGCACACC
>QNAV01000205.1:0-3086 GCA_003641585.1 Thermotoga sp.
ATACCGGTTGAACGGCATGAAGAATCTAGACCGACCATAGCCGAACTTTCCGAGGTTGTAAAACTCGCCGAGATGACGAAATTTTTGGATGGGAAACTCTATGTGGTTCATGTATCGAGTGGCCTCACAGTTGAAGAGATCAAGAGAGGATTCCACGATATCGTTGGTGAAGGTCTTTTTCTGGAGAGTTGTCCCCAGTATTTCTACTTCACAAAGGATATCTATAAGAAAGAGAAGGGATATCTCTACACCCTCACTCCCCCTTTGAGAAGCGATGTTGAAAGGAAGAAATTGATGGACAACATCGATGTCATCTCCACTATCGGAACGGATCACTGTCCCTTCAACAAGGAGGATAAACTGGGAAGATTCACCAAAGAGATACCCATGGGGATAGGAAGCATCGAATTTTCCTTCGTTCTCATGCACACACTTTTCGGTGATAGTGTCATAGATAAGTTCACGAAAAACGTAGCAAAGATTCATGGGTTGTATCCGAAGAAGGGAACTCTTCTTCCTGGAAGTGACGCGGATATGGTTATCTTCGATCCAGAAGCAAGATGGCGTATAGGTGAGCATCATTCGAGGTCAAATTACAATCCATATGAAGGGTTAGAAGTCAGAGGAAAGATAATATCCACCATCTCAAGAGGGAATTTCATTGTTAAAGACGGCATCTTCATTGGAGGTGAAGGAAGATTTCTGAAAAGAAGGCTATAATCAACTGCAACATATTCGATTTTGAAGGGTTAAAGAAAGACCACTACGTTATCTTCACCGATAAGATTCTTGAAGTTGGCCCCATGGAGAGATTCAGGGGAGCTGACAGCGTGGAAGATCTTCACGGGGGATTCCTCCTTCCAGGGCTCGTCAACGCCCATACGCATGTTTATTCAACTTTCGCAAGAGGAATCATGATACCGTTCAATCCCAAAAGTTTCAAGGATATTCTCACACAACTCTGGTGGAAACTGGATTCGAAACTGGATATGGAAGCCATCTACTACAGTGCTCTTGTTAGCTCTATTGAGTTCATAAGAAACGGTGTAACGACGATAATCGATCATCATGCAAGTGGGATAATACGAGGAACTCTTGAAACTCTTAAGAAGGCGATAGTCGATGAAATGGGGCTTAGAGGAATATTCTGCTTTGAAACAAGTGACAGATTCGATGTGGATGAAGCCATCGAAGAGAATCTGTCTTTCTCAAGAAAGAAAGATGAGAAATCTGCAGGACTTTTTGGTCTCCACGCGTCTTTATCGTTATCGAGCGAAACGCTCGAGAAGATCTCGAAAGTTTTGGGAGATCTACCGATTCACATCCACGTTGCAGAAAGTGAAGAGGATGAGGAAGATGCTCTGGAGAAATACGGCGTGAGAGTTGTCGAACGCTTGGAAAAATACGGTCTTCTGAATGAAAATTCAATTTTAGCCCATTGTGTGCACATAAATGAAAAAGAAGCCAGGATGATAGCGGAAAGAAAGTGTTTCATTGTCGTCAATCCAACTTCAAACATGAACAACGCTGTGGGACTTCCAGATCTGAAACTCTTCGAGGAAAAGGGTATAAAGGTTCTTCTAGGAAACGATGGTCTCGGATACAACCTGACAAGGGATTTGATGAATCTCTACTTTTCTCAGAAACTTCTTCATAAAGATCCAGCTTATTTCTCCCTGAATGATCTCTGGAAGGTGCTGAAGAACAATTATGATCTTGCTGGGAGAATATTCGGTGTGGAACTTGGAAAGATAGAGAAAGGATACGAAGCCGACATGATAACCCTGGATTACATACCTCCCACTCCATTGAGTGAAAACAACGTACACGGTCATGTTTTCTTCGGAATGTTCGATAACTGGAAGGTGAAGGACACCATAGTGGCAGGAGAATACCTTATGAAGAATTACGCGCTGAGAGTAGATGTGGATTCCATCTTCGGGAAAGCCAGAGAAATAGCCAAAAAAGTCTGGAGTAGACTCTGAAGGGGGGATAGAGTGGATTTAACCACGGAGATAGCTGGTATAAAGCTTGAAAATCCTCTAATGCCGGCATCGGGTCCCCTCGTAGGGGATTATGAAAAGATCATGTACATAGCGAGCCTGGGTGTGGGAGGAGTTGTTACGAAGACGATTTCCACAAAACCTGCTGAGGTTCCAAGGCCATGCATATACGGTGCGCGAAATTACGTTATGAATTCAGAACTTTGGTCGGAGCTTCCTCCTGAGAAATGGATAAAGGATATTCTCCCAAAATTAAGAAAAGATCTCAAAATCCCTTTGATAGTGAGTCTTGGTTACACAAAAGAGGATATGGAAGAACTCGTGCCTGAAGTCGAGGAGTTCGCAGATGCTTTCGAGATATCAACACACTACATAGGTAAGGATGTTTCGATCGTAGGTGAAATAGTTGATACCATCAGAAAGTATACTGAGAAACCCATCTTCATGAAATTGAGTCCCCACATCCCGGATCCTGTGAGGTTCGCCGAGATCGTCAAGGAAAGAGGAGGAGATGGTATCGTCGCCATAAACTCTTTGGGACCTACCATGATGGTAGATCTCAAAACAAGAAGTGCCCTCTTTGGAAAAGATGGTTACGTCTGGATATCAGGCCCCGTTATAAAACCCCTGGCCCTTGCGATGGTTAACATGGTGAGCCAGGTTGAGGGTATAACCGTTATAGGAGTTGGAGGGATAAGAAGTTCTGAGGATATTCTTGAATTTCTTCTTGTAGGGGCAAAAGCTGTTCAGATGCTATCCTCTGCTCTTATATTCGGGAAGGATATATACAGGAGGATATTGAAAAGCCTACCAGGTACACTCGAAAAATATGGTTTCCAAAGTATAAGAGAGGTCGTGGAAACTTCCTTGAGAAAGAGAGAAGTGATGTACGAACCGAGGCATCCAAGGATAAATCTGGAAAAATGCACCTTCTGTAAGGTGTGTGAAATGGTTTGTCCGTACTTTGCGATAGCGGTGAAGGAAAAAGATGTTGTAGTTGATGAGAACAAATGTTTTGGATGTGGTTTGTGTGAGACGAGGTGTCCCACAGGTGCCATAAGCGGGGTGTTTTCGAGTGAATAG
>QNAV01000206.1:0-3084 GCA_003641585.1 Thermotoga sp.
ATCAAGATACTGATAGATGAAAACACCATAAGGAAGAGGATAAAAGAGCTTGCAAAGGAAATAACAGATTATTACAAGCAGTACACGGACACAATACATGCTGTGGGAGTTCTCAAGGGATCTATACATTTCTTCAGTGAACTCATCCTGAATATAGACCTGAACGTTAAGTATTCCTTCGTTCATGTATCAAGCTACCAAGGATCCTCTTCTACGGGTAGAATAAGAGTCAAATCCTGGATAGATGAATCCATAGAAGATGAGTACGTTCTTGTGATCGAAGACATCGTGGATACGGGTTTAACTCTTCGATACATTCTGAAATATCTCAGAAAATACCGTCCCAAGGATTTGAAGGTTGTGACCTTTCTTGAGAAAACGGTCTGTGACCATGGAGTCGACCTGGATTTTGTTGGATTCAAAATAGGAAACATTTTTGTGGTTGGTTACGGCCTCGACTACAACGAAAAGTACAGGAACCTACCTTACGTTGGTTACATAGAGTGATTACAATTCATTCAAGGAGGTATAGACACACCCACCGGAGGGTGTACAGAGGATCATGAAAAAAGGTTTTCTAATAATATCAGCTCTTTTGATACTTGCTTTCGTCTTTTCGGTGATGGCCATCATCTGGGAGTACCTCTTGATCCTCCTGGAGTGATACAGAGGTGAATCATATGTTACCACTTCTTCTTGAGGATTTTCTAGACAACAGAGAAAAGGATTTCATCGAACTTCTCCACGGAAAGAAGGATGTATCATCCGTTCTTTACAGAATGAGGAAGGATATGTCGGTTTTAGAAGATGATATTCTGTCTAGTAAAGAAGTTTCCAAGAAACTATCTCTTTTTGTCGATTATATAGAGAAGATAGAAAAGCTTCCTGAAGGAAGAGTGAAGATTCGTGTCAGCAATGGATTGAAAATGATAGAGAAGATGAGGGAATGGTTCCTCGTTGAGAAACTCAAATGTAATACTGGAGGAATGCCTCCCGATCTTCCAGTGCGATACGCGAAAGGGGTAGGACCTGGTAGGGAAAAGTACTTGAAGAAGTTGGGACTCAAAACTTTGGGGGATCTTCTCAGTTACTTTCCCAGAGATTATGAAGACAGAAGAAAAATCGTGAGGATAAAAGACCTGATACCAGGACAAAGACTTACAACTAAAGGGAAATTGTTGAATGTTGAATTGAAAAAACTCAGAGGGTTGAAACTCGTTGTGGCGATACTCGGAGATGGTATATACCAGATTCTCCTCAAATGGTTCAATCAGGAGTACATGTATGACCAGATAAAAGAGTTGACTGGAAAAGATGTTTTTGTCACTGGGAACGTGAAAAAAGGTATGTTCAATCAGTTGGAAATGGCTAATCCAGAGGTAGTGCCAGCAGAGAGGGTGTACACCAAAGAGATACTTCCGATATATCGCCTCACATCTGGTATATCTCAAAAGACTTTCAGAAAGATCATGAGAGAGAATATTCCCAGGATTTCGTGTTCTTTGAGAGAAACGCTGCCGGAGGTTATCGTAAAGAAGAGGAACTTCCTTGACATAAAGAGCTCCTATTTTGGTATTCATTTTCCAAAGACCTTTTACAATCTGAGAAAGTCCAGAAAGAGACTGGCATACGAAGAATTCTTTTACCTCCAACTCGCCCTGCTTCTCTCAAGAAAAGAAGAGGAGAAAATCGGTGGGATACCGAAGGAAATAAAAGGAGTCTTGGCAAGAAAATTCATAAAAAAACTTCCTTTTGAACTGACGAAAGCGCAAATGAGGGTTCACGAGGAGATAAGGAGAGACATGATGTCGAAAAAACCGATGAACAGGTTACTTCAGGGTGATGTTGGATCCGGTAAAACGGTTGTTGCTCAGCTCGCTATGATAGACAACTACGAAGCTGGATATCAATCTGCCTTGATGGCACCAACCTCCATATTGGCAATCCAGCATTTCAGAAGAACTCAAGAGGCTTTCTCTGATATGGGTATAAGAGTCGCTCTCATTCTTGGAGCGACTCCCCAGGCTGAAAAGAAAAAAGTAAAATCCTTGTTGAAAAGCGGGGAAATAGATGTGGTGATCGGAACTCACGCTTTGATACAGGAAGATGTTCATTTCAAAAGATTGGGACTCGTCATAATAGATGAGCAGCACAGATTCGGAGTGAGACAAAGAGAAGCGTTGATGAGCAAAGGTAAACTCGTAGACACGCTTGTCATGACGGCAACTCCTATACCAAGAACTCTTGCATTGACCGTTTATGGAGATCTCGATGTCTCGATCATAGATGAGATGCCTCCTGGAAGAAAGGCGGTGAGAACACTTCTCGTATCGGCCAGTAGAGTAGAAGAAGTTTTCGAATTCGTGAAAGAGGAGGTAAGGAAAGGAAACCAGGCTTTCATAGTCTACCCTCTAATCGAGGAATCCGAAAAGATAAACGTCAAATCGGCCGTGGAGATGTACGAGCAACTTTCAAAAGAGGTTTTCCCCGAGTTTAGAGTGGCACTACTCCATGGGAGGATGTCCCAAGAAGAGAAGGACGAAGTCATGCTCAAATTCTCCAGGGGAGATTACGATATATTGGTCTCAACAACCGTCATAGAAGTTGGCATAGACGTTCCAAAGGCCAGCATAATGGTGATAGAAAATCCTGAAAGATTTGGTCTTGCGCAACTTCATCAGCTTCGAGGAAGAGTTGGAAGAAGTGGGCAACAGGCATATTGCTTTCTCATAGTAGGAGATGTTGATGAGGATGTTATGGAAAGGCTTCAGTTTTTCGCATCCACAAGTGATGGCTTTGAAATAGCAGAGTACGATATGAAGGTTAGAGGACCTGGCGAGCTTCTGGGATTGAGGCAGCATGGGCTTCCCGATTTCAAAGTGGCTGATCTGATAGAGGATCAAGATGTACTAATGCAGGCAAGAGAAGACGCGATGGAGCTTCTAAGCGAAGAAGAGGTCGAGAAGAAGTACTCTTATATTTTGGAAAGAATAAAGATTTTGTATGGTGAGAGATTGAGGTTGCTAGAAGTTGGATGAATGGGAGGAAGGAGAATGAGTAACGAATTTCTCTGGATGATCTTTG
>QNAV01000207.1:0-3071 GCA_003641585.1 Thermotoga sp.
GTTCCAGGTTCTAATTCTTTGACCTCACTTTCTTTCTCTTTATCTCCAACGTACATGGAGTAGTAATAGCTGCTTCCCTTCGAATCGTAGAGATAACACCATCCCACACTCAATTTTCCATGGGGCCTAACAACGAAACTGACCTTGCCTTTGGATGATATCTGGAATCTCCACCAATCGGTGTTATCAGTTTTATATCCGTTTGTGTATCCCAGATGTCCTTCAAGCCATGTGTTGACGTACCCCTGAGACGCTTTAGAAGAATTGTCGTTGGGTTCACTATCGTTTTCGTAAGAATCCGCTTCAAATATCGGTTTCATCCTGTATCCACCGTAGCCACTATCCTTTGTGACCTTTATCAGGTATTCCCCAGCCATGAGGCCAACGGGTCCCAGCTTTTTCAAATCGCTTCCAACGAATTGACTGGTTATATAGTAATCCCCATCTCTTCTGTACAAATAAACCCAGCCAATAGCCAAGTTTTTATCGGATGAGAACTGAAGATAAAATTCCCCATCTTCATCCAATTTCATCTTCCACCAGTCGACATTATCCGTCTTGTAACCATCTGTGTATCCAAGATGCCCATCGTTCCATTCATTAACGGTGCACAATTTAGCATCCTTCACTTCCTCGTTCGGTTCGTTGTCGTTACCTATTTCTTGCTCTTCATGGACTATGTTTAACTGATATCCACCGTAACCACTATCCTTTGTGACCTTTATCAGGTATTCCCCAGCCATGAGACCGACAGGTCCCAGTTTTTTCAAATCACTTCCAACGAATTGACTGGCTATATAGTAATCCCCATCTCTTCTGTACAAATAAACCCAACCGATCGCCAAGGTACTATCTGCAGAAAATTGCAGATAAACTTTTCCATCCTTTTCTAATGAGAATTTCCACCAATCAACATTATCGGTTTCATATCCGTCTGTGTATCCAAGATGCCCCTCGTTCGAACCAACGTATCCAAGGGTGGGAGTTTCCAGGCTGTCGTTTTTCTCGCGATCGTTCCTGTAAGAAGTTGGATTAACTATAGGATCTATCTTGACGCTACCAGAGCCGCTGTCTCTGCTTACCTTTAACCAATAGGTTCCCTTTCTCAACCCAAAAGGCCCAAAATCTTTGCCTCGTCCGACATACACTGAGCTTATGTAGGAACTCTTATCCGATCTGTAGAGATAAACCCAGCCTATGTTTAAGCTTCCCGACGCGCTTATCCTGAAAGTGACCTCTGCATCCTGTGATAGAGAGAATTTAAGCCATTTTGATGTGTTGTTCTCATCAAGCTGAGCGTAAATGGAAGGGAAGTAGACGATGGGAATAAGGATCAACGCAAAAATAAGGTACTTAACTTTGATCATTCCAGAATCACCTCCTTGAAAATGAATTATAACTCTGTTAACTTAAGAATTGAAATCATCATAATAGATGCAAGTAAAGAGGGATTGCAACTCCTTTTGACTTTTTCTGATGCTTGGAAAATAATTAATCCAATATCGAGAAATGTTTCGAGGCTTTCTCTATGTAAGCGAGTACAAGTTCGCGGAACCTTGGATACCTTCCAACTTCTCTTTCCGTCCTGACGAGCATTCCGTTTTCTAAGATACTGATTATCTCATCTTCTTCAGTCAATTCATCTGCTTGGATGATGCGATGTTTCTCCTTTGCAGCATCTAGATTATCTCTGTAAACTACCTTACCTTCATTTATGATGGCGAAATTATCCGCAAGCATCTCGATCTCTTCAAGATGATGGGAGGCGACAATCAATACCTTCTCTTCCCCTACTTCCCTCAATATCTTCATCACTTCTTCCTTTTTGATGGGGTCCAGCCCTTGAGTCGGCTCATCCAGAAGGAGAAGATCCGCGCCACTGGATATAGTTAGAGAAAGTAAAAATAGTGTTTTCATCCCTGCTGAAAATTTCTCAACGGGTTGATCCCCAGGTATGCTGAAATGAAGCACAAGTCTTCTGAATAGGACAGGATTCCACCTCGGGTATATAAGAGAATACAGTTCTTCATAATCCTTCACCTTCATGTTTGAAAATACTCTTCTATCCTCTCTCAGAACTGCTATTTTCTCTTTCACTTCCTTTACTTCTTTCCCGAAGATATTGATCTCTCCGGTATCCGGTGTTATCTCTCCAGAGAGGCATCTCAGTGTCGTTGTCTTTCCAGCACCGTTTGGCCCTATCAGAACGAATATACCGTTTTCCACTTCAAAGGAGACATCTACAACGGCAACCACACTTCCGAACCTTTTTCCCAGATTTTTGACTTCAACTACCACATTTTCCCCTCCTTATTGAAATAAATTAGTGAAAGAACGAAAACAAGAATCGAGATCACAGCGCCAATAACGGAACCTTGATACAGCGGGCTCACGTATCTCCACCAACTCCAGCTGAACGCCATGTCCAATATCAATATAAGAAGTGGTATCCCGAAGTTTCCCTTACCGGCTGTCGAGGATATCATAGATACACCATAGATAAATGGAAATGCCAGGAGAAGCCTGAAAACGGATGTGACGTTCATCTTTAGAACACCTACTGTTATGAATCCCGCTATGAGAAGTATCGTTGTTCCTATGAAAAAGTCGTATAAAAATATCTCCCATCTTTTTAAGGGAAAAGAAAGTAACAGGTTTTCTTTTCCATCTTCAACATCCTTCGGTAGTAGATACGAGAAAAGGATCAAAGATACTATTATCCTCCAGAAGTGTGATGGTATGAGGAACAGAAAGAAAGCAACTATTATCAAACCACTTTTTTCCTTAAAATCACGTCTCAAAACGAATTCCATTCTCTTCATTTTCTCCACACCTCCTGAAGAAGCATCATGGCAAGATCCATTTCGATACCTTCTCCTTTTAACCTTTCAACAAGATTCATGAGCTCTCTGATGACATCCTCAGCTATCCTGAACTCCTCTTTAACATAATAGCCCTTCCCATGCTCAGACTCCAGGATTCCTTCTGAAACGAGCTTCTCATATGCCTTGAATACGGTGTTCACGTTGACATTTAACCTTTTAGCCATTTCTCTAACGGGGGGAAGCCTA
>QNAV01000208.1:0-3070 GCA_003641585.1 Thermotoga sp.
ATGAGATATAGAGTTCTCCCCTCCGCACAAGTTTTTCATTATATTCCTTCCAATTTCTCTTACTCTGCAATCCAATCATCCCTCCTGTAAATGAGAAATAACATGAAGGAAACTTAAAAGTTATTCAACACAGCACTACGATGAAGTTATTTTTTAGGGATGAACTGATAGTTGCCGAGGTAGTTTGTGTAGGTATCGCCATTGTAGGTGTAGGTTATTTTGAAAGTGAAGTTCCAGATGTTGGTTGAACTCTTAGAATAAACGTTACACTATAGTCCCTTATAGTCCCTTGCAAAATCAAGTCCACGATGAGACAGGGTTCCTGATCCACGATTTAGCAAAGCTCAGTTGTTTTGCAAGCTTGCTCATTGTTCTTTCGTTTATCCATCTTAGAATTTCCACGCTTTCCACGAAACTGAATCGTACATTTTGAGTGGAATTTTCAAAAAGAGAGTTTCTGCTTCCTCCTCGGATTCTTTTCGTTCGTCGCATTCTTTGCTAACACTTATGGCAAGTTGAGAGCAAAAAGATCTCGAAGTTTAGAAATTTATATAAGTTATGGGCTGGTCTTGGTAGTGGTTTATGGAGTTTCGTGTACTTGAGATGGCTTCCCGTGTTCTTGGAGAGGGCGTGATCTGTGATCATTGTATGGGTCGGCTCTTCGCCAGGCTTTCGACTGAACTTTCAAATGATGTGCGTGGTGCTGCTCTCAAGATTGTGCTCTCGATGGAGGGTGATAGATTGCGTCGGGATTCGGAGGGTACTTTGTTGTTGGAAGAGCTTTCGGCAAGCAGTCCTCATGCGCGAACTCTCCTGGGCCTCGATCGGGATGAGGAGGGGAAGTGTTGGGTCTGTGGAGGTCTCTTCGAGACCGTGGAGATGTGGGTTGAACGTGCTCTTGAGGCACTCTCCTCGGTTGAGTTTGACTCGTTTCTGATCGGTACGAGGGTGACAGGTCTTCTGAGTGAGAATGAGGAGATTCTCTGGGCTGAGTCTGGCACTCGTTTCGCTGAGCCGATCAAATCGGAGTTGAATCGTGAGGTTGGAAAGCGTGTTGAAGCTCTCACTGGAAAGAGGGTTGATCACGATCACCCGGATGTTCTGGTTCTCCTTGATCTTGGCGAAGATGCTGTGAAGCTTGAGATTCGACCGCTCTTTCTCTATGGCAGGTATCGTAAGCTTGTGCGTGGTATTCCGCAGACGCGTTGGCCATGCAAGGAGTGCGGTGGCGAGGGCTGTGAGGAGTGTGGATTCACTGGAAAGGTCTATCCCGAGTCCGTGGACGAACTGATCGCAGCTCCTCTTCTGGATGCTTTCGATGCCGAGGAAGCGGTCTTTCATGGTGGAGGGCGGGAGGATGTTGACGCGCTCATGCTCGGTTCTGGCCGCCCATTTGTCATGGAGGTGAAGAACGCTAAGAGACGGAGCGTCGATCTCTCTTCTCTTGAGGAGAGGATAAATGAGTCTGCACGTGGGAAGGTTGAAGTTCTGGGGCTGAAGTACACGGATAGTGGCGAGGTTGAACGAATCAAAGGCGTGCGTGCTGATAAAGTCTACAGGTTGAGCGTATCGTTCGATGATAAAATCTCTGAAGAAAGACTTAAATCCTCGCTCGGCTTAATAACGGGTGAGATCGATCAGCAGACACCGAGTCGTGTGCTGCACCGCAGAGCAGATCGCGTGCGCAGACGAAAGGTCTACTCGATCGAGGTTGAGAGCTTCAACTCCGATCAAGCAGTGCTTCTCGTCAGATGCGAGGGCGGTCTCTACGTGAAAGAGCTTGTATCTGGCGACGGAGGACGTACAAATCCAAGTCTCTCCAAGGCGCTTGGCACAGGTGCAGAAGTCGTTGAAGTGGACGTTATCGATGTAAAGTTATGAAATATCGGAGGAATCAGGTTTGCCCAAATCTCATGGTACAAGAAGAAAGACACGATACAAGTTGAAGAAGAAGAATCGGGCACGTGGCATATCCCCTGTGAGCAAGTCAATCCAGGAGTTCAAGGTTGGAGATCGAGTTCATATAATAATCGACCCGAGCATCCACCATGGAATGCCAAATCCCAAGTTTCACGGGAAGACCGGCGCCATTGCTGGACGGCGTGGACGGGGCTACGTGGTGAATGTACGAGATGGAAGATCCATAAAAGAGATCATAGTCTTCCCCGAACACCTAGCAAGACAGGTATTCAGATGAAGGATGAACCGGGTTTGGTTGATAGAAGATGACCGTCAAAGCGATACTCGATGAAGAACCGTTGACAATACCCGAGGTTAAAGAACTCTTAAAGAAGGTCCGAAGTGAACGCAAGGACGAAGAAGAACTCGGCTACGAACTCAGACGAACCATCTACCACGTAGAGACCTTCGCCAAACTCCCCGCTGATAGGGCAAAAGAACTCGTAGCAAACCTGCTCAAACTTGAAAAGATGAAGCCCGAGATCGCCGTAAGAATAGCTGACGTGCTCCCCCAATCCTACGACGAAATACGTTCAATCTATGCAAAAGAACGCTTCACACTCACCGAAGAAGATCTAAAAACAATCCTCGACCTCATAACAGAAGCCCAGAAAGAAAAGAAGCATCATTGATCTTATCTTTCAATCGTCGTTCTGGGCATATGCGAAGCCCCAAGCGTAGCGAGGGGTTTGGATGAACGTGAGTGAACCGCATACCTGCTGTTAGGCGAAGGAAGCTTATTTCTTTTGAGGTATTTGAACTTCCACATTGAGGAACGCTCCCTGTCCGTTTTGATTTTCGATGAATTTTTACACAATTTGAGACTAAATGAATGGCTATTGCTGCGTGGAAAGCAGATAGAACTTTATCTTGAAACTCGTTGTCATCTTCAAGTGCCCCAATTATTAATCCTTTATTCTTTGCCTCTTTCATATTATGGTTGAATGCATAGCATCTTAAACTTGTCACTAAAGAACTCCTCATTCTACTTTTTTGCAAGTGTTATCGATTTTGTTATCTTTTTGAAGGTTTTAGTAATAGTTTCTTGCTGTGTTGAACAATTGGCTGGATGGGGTATATCTTCAGGTAATTGTTTCTCTGAGAATGTAGG
>QNAV01000209.1:0-3066 GCA_003641585.1 Thermotoga sp.
ACGGCAAGTGCAACAGCCGAAGTATCGGATCCACCCCTTCCAAGGGTTGTCAGATCCCCAGATTCATTAACGCCCTGGAAACCTGTAACAACGATCACATCATTCTCTTCCAATAGTCTCTTGATCCTATCCACGTTTATATCCACTATTCTTGCGGAAGTATGATGACCAGTCGTTTTTATCTCTATCTGAAGGGCGTTGTACGATCTTGCTTTAACTCCCTTGCCTTTGAGAGCCATTGCAAGAAGAGCAACTGAAATCTGTTCTCCTGTGGAAAGAAGCATATCCATCTCCCTCGGATCAGGATTCTCTGCGACACTTTTTGCAAGATCTATGAGTTCATCCGTTGTCTTTCCCATGGCAGATGCAACAACGACAACTTTGTATCCTTCCTCAACCTTTCTCTTTATTCTGGTAGCAACAGAATCGATCCTTTCAGGTGTAGCGAGGGAACTTCCCCCATATTTCTGAACCACTATCTTCATTCTTTTTTACCCCCAAGATTTCTCAAATCCTCAACAATCTTCGTCTTTTCTCTAGTTTTCTCATCAACTTTTTTCACAACCCTTGCAGGAACCCCTGCAACGACGGTGTATGGTTCTACATCTTCTGTCACCACTGCTCCAGCTGCCACAACGGCACCTCTCCCAATTCTCACTCCCTCCAGCACCACAGCGTTGGCTCCTATCACAACATCATCTTCTATAACCACGGGTTTGGCGCTAGGAGGTTCTATAACACCTGCGATGACAGCTCCTGCACCTATATGACAGTTTTTCCCAATGATCGCTCTTCCTCCAATTACCGCGTTCATATCGATCATCGTTCTCTCTCCGATCACCGCACCTACGTTCACAACAGCTCCCATCATTATCACTGCACCATCTCCTATTTCCACCATGTCCCTTATTATCGCTCCGGGCTCGATCCTGGCGTTGTACTTCGTTAGGTCTGCAAGGGGTAACGCGGAGTTTCGAGCTTTCACTTCTATGTAAAAATCATCTATCCCCTCATCGTTATCATCAAGCACCTTCTTCACGAGTTCGTAGTCTCCTATCAATATTCCAAAATTTTCACACCCAAAGTACTTCACGTCTTTTGGTATTTCCTCAACATTACCCCTGAAAAAGGCAATGGCTGGTGTTTTTTTCTTGGACTCTGCTATGAGTCTTATTAGCTCTCTTGGATTCATATCAACCACCCCCGAAGATGATCTTTTCGAAATCGTACATACCTGGTTTTCCGACATTGAGAAGGAATTCAGCCGCTTTCAACGCCCCAAGGGCAAAAGTTTTTCGTGACAAGGCCCTATGCTTTATCTCCAGAACCTCACCTACATCTCCGAAAATGACCAGGTGATCACCGGGTATTCCGCCAACCCTTAAAGAATGAACTGGTATTTCTCGATCTATAGCTTCCTTCAAAAGAATAGCCGTTCCTGAGGGAGCATCCCTCTTGAACCTGTGATGAGCCTCAACTATCTCCACATCCCAATCTTTCAAGATATCGCTCAGTAGCTTCACAATTTTCCTCATGGCGTGAACACCAACTGAGAAGTTATAGGATTGGATCACAGGAACTTCTCTCGACAACTCCCTTATCATCTCAAGTTCCTTCTCACCCAATCCAGTCGTTCCTATGACAAGAGCCGCTTTGTATTTCCTGCAGACTTCGACGGTTTTCCCGACAGCCTCTGGTCTTGAAAAATCCAGTATGACCTGAGGTTCTCCATCTGCGAATTCGTTTTCGATGTCCAGCATGTACACAAGTTCGTGTCCCTTTTCTTTGAAAGTTTCTATTATCTCTCTTCCCATCCTTCCCGAAAAACCGACAACACCGTATCTCATAGGAGACCACACCCTTTCATGATCTCTTTCAATTTTTCGACGGTGGATTCCTTGGCTGGAATAAGAGGAAGTCTGAGTTCATTTTTTATCAATCCCATGAGGCTAAGCCCTGCTTTCACAGGGATGGGATTTGTCTCTATGAAGAGCCCTTTCATCAATTTGAAGTACTTTCTATGAATCTCAAGAGCTTCCTTCAGGTTTCCTTCAAAAAGAAGCTCGCACATTCTCGATATATCTTTTGGAACCATATTCGATACGACGGATATCACTCCATCCCCACCACTGCACATGAGATGGAAAGCCTGATCGTCGTTTCCAGAATAAACAAGAAAATCTTCTCTTGCAGATTTGGCTTTGAATATCACATCATCAACCTGTGACATGTTACCAGAGGCTTCTTTCAACCCCACAACGTTCTTCAAGTCCTCAGCTATTCTGACGACAGTATCTGGAAGCATGTTGACACCCGTTCTTCCAGGAACGTTGTAGAGTATTATCCCAAGATCCGTTCTTTCAGATATGAACTTGTAATGCTCGTACAGACCATCCTGGGTTGGTTTGTTGTAGTATGGGGTTACAAGAAGAACACCATCTGCTCCCAACTTCTCCGCATTTTTTACCATTTTCAGTGTTTTTTCTGTACTGTTGGTTCCTGCACCAACCACTACCGGCACCTTTCCATCAACTTCTTCAAGGACAGTGGATACGATCTTTTCCCTTTCATCATCATTCACAGCAGGAGCTTCACCTGTTGTTCCAAGGACTAGAAGAAAATGTACATCGTTTTCAATCTGGAATCTCACGAACCTCCTCAAAGCTTCATAATCGACCTCACCGTCACGGAAAGGAGTGATCATGGCTGTCCCCACGCCTCTCACCATCTCTCAACACCTCCTTTAAGGTATATCCCATCATCCTTGAAAATGACAAAGAGCCTTCCTCCGTTTACGATGATCTCGACGAAATCTCCCTCATATTTACGATCTTTCTTGTAATACCAAGCCAAAGCTGATGCTCCCGTTCCACACGCTTTGGTCTCCCCTTCCACTCCTCTCTCGTAAGTTCTCAATCTCAAAACCCCTCTTTTGAGCTCTTCATAGAAATCCACGTTCGCATCCAAATCTTTCCTGATACAGGGAGCCAACTTTTCAATATCGAGCTTCTCGATACCATCATGCTCTACAAAAAAGTGTGGAACACCGACTTTGATGAGAACACC
>QNAV01000210.1:0-3055 GCA_003641585.1 Thermotoga sp.
CAGGCAGCTCACCGACCCACGTTCTATGAGTCTAGCTTTAAGCACTACTTTCCTATTCTCTCTCTTTGATGAATTCAGAAGATCCATGAGGATAGTCGCTGCTATTATTCCCATTTCTTCAACGGGCTGTTCGATAGAGGTTATAGGCACTTTGCTGAATCTGTGCCAAGGAACGTCATCAAAGCTTATCAGGGATATATCATCCGGTATTTTCACTCCTAAATCCTCAAAAGCCTCAAGTACACCTATCGTCATGATATTGTTGAAACTTATCAAGGCAGTTGGAAGGTCTTTCGTCCTGTTGAACATTTCTTTTGTCACCTTCCTAGAAATATCTATTGAGTATTCACCGCGAAGAATCCAGTCTTTTCTCGTCTCGAGATTTAAGTCTTTAATCGCCTTGGTGAATCCTTCAAACCGTTTTTTGGAAGTGTAGATATTGTTGGGGCCAATAATCGCACCTATTTTCCTGTGACCTCTGTCTTTCAGATAAACAACTGCTTCATATATGGCACCAGCATTGTCCACGATAACGTAACTCGCATCCAATCCTTCTATCACTCTGTCAGCATGTATTCTTGTTCCTTCTTTATCTCCTCATCTGTGTTGGAGAGTATGTATCTGTAATTTCCCTGATAAAGAATCTTTTCGATGGATAGTACGAGCCTTCCGAAGAATGAATTACTCACACCCGGGATCACAATTCCTATGATATAGCTTTTCGTGGTTCTTAAGGAACTTGCGATCATATCTTTCTTGTAGTTCAGTTTCTGAGCAGTTTTAATTATCTTCTCTCTTAATGCAGGATTAACTCCTGGCCGGTTGTTCAGAGCCTTAGAAACGGTAGAAGGTGACACGTTCAAAATTCTTGCAATATCTTTTATCCTCATGATATCGACCTCTTCAATCACCCCTCAGTTATGAATATCTTATGACAAAACTATAGTGAGAAAAAGTCGATGTTTGAAAACCTTCATACTTCCTCTTCCAACTTTTTCAGTCTCTCTATAGATACCTTGGCATACTCATCCCATAGCTCTCTGTAGAGACCCAGCTTTACAGCAAGATAAGGATTGGGAACTGGTGGTAAAGGTTCGAGTGCCAAAGCTCTCTGGTAGTTTATCTCTTTCAAGGCCTTCACCATTGACCTGAAATCCGTGTGGCCATATCCCACAGCTTGCCTGTTACTGTCAGCGATGTGAACGTTCACCAACAGATCTTTCACCATGATAAACGGATCATAGAAATTCTTTTCTTCTATGTTCATATGAAAAGTATCGAGATGTATCTTCATAGCCGGAGAACCTACAGCTTCACAGAGTTTCATAGCCTCTTCTGCAGTGTTTATCAGAAACGTCTCGTACCTGTTGATCGGCTCTATAGCCAGAAAAACTCCTTTCGATTCCGCGTAGGGCGCTACCTCCTTGAGCGATTCAACAGCAAAGTCAAATTGTCTTTTTGATTCATCAAGCCATTTCGACAGATCTTCACACGGTTTGGTTCTACCAACTTCTGTTGGCACTACTATTATTACATCGGTTTTCACCTTCACAGCGAAATCTATACACTTTTTAAGATAATCCTTTGCACTCTTCCTCTCAGATTCATCAGGATGGGACAGGTCCCTTCCCTTCGTGTAGATTCCAGCTATCGATAAAACCCCCAGGCCATATTTCTCGCAAAGAGAGTTCACCTCGCCTGGATCGTAGAAATCTGGCTCTCCCATGAGCTCAACTCCATCGAATCCAAATTTCGAAAGTCTCTTCATGGTATCCTCCAGCTTCTCATCACCGTATATCCAGTTGCTCACGGAATACTTGAACATAGCCTTCTACCTCCCTTTCTCATTCTTCTATCTCTACGATCCTTTTGATTTCAGGATCGGTGAATACATCCTTCTCATCGTAGCTCGTTGAGGAAAATTCCGAGACCACGGCACCTTCAGGTCCTGCTTGGAACCAGTGTTTGGTGTTGGGAGGTATCGTGTACTGATCTCCTGGTTTTAAAACGATCTCATGCCATACGGTGAAATGCCCTTTTTTATCCACAGGAACCCTTCCTTTGGGATTCGGCGTTGGATCACCTTCGACGTATAGGTAGACTTCCCCCCATCTGCATCTGAACGTTTCCTGCTTTCCCGGATAATCATCGAAGGGAGGGTGTCTATGTTCAGGGCATATCTGATTCGGTAGGAGAATGAGTTCTTTGGCACAGTATCTTTCGTTGTTCACATAAACCACTATCTGAAGCCCTATTTCTTCGGGTCTTCCAAGACCGAAATCTGTGACCTCCATTTCTTGATACTCCTTGTCCGTGATGACGATACCCGCTCTATCCAATATTTCCTTGGCTCTTCTTGCAAGCTCGTCTCTCAACTTACGTTTCATATCTTACACTCCTTACCCCTATGTACCAGAATTCCGCTCCTCTCGTGTGCTGAGCACCCGCTATCACAACTGTTATTGTTTTAGCTTTCATGTAAGTTAAACTCAAAGCGAACAAGAGTTCATTCCAGGTGAATGCGAACACGATCAATGCGACAGATATCAAACCAGAGGCTGATAAGGGAACGTTGAAAGCTGCGTAAACCAGGATTAGTGCCCAGACGGATTCAAGAAGATGCTGCGTTTTCATCACAGGGGGTATCGGTATCAGAATGTTGAGTAATATTTGGAAAAATATGGAAATCGTTTTTCAAATGTTTCGAACCAAAATCAAATTTATAACAAGATTTCTAGAAAAACCAAGATAGGAGAATTTTCCCCGTGAATCTTGAACTTCGATTATACATGATTAGAAAAAATTAAAAAGCAGATTCTTTTTATTTCTCTTTGTTTTTCTAAAGCAAAATGGATCGAAAATGACAGGAAACTAGGAGCCACCTACTTGGGTGGCTCCTTTACATACCCAGTTTTTCTAGAAGCTCTTCCTCACTTGATATACCTTCATTTTCATCGATCACCAGGTTATACCCATCTATTCTTATTTTTATGTTCTTTCCGAGTGATAGATACTTTAAAAACTCAGGGAACAATTCCATTAGCTTAAAATACGC
>QNAV01000211.1:0-3027 GCA_003641585.1 Thermotoga sp.
ATCCAGGTCTCTCAGATATTCAGATATCCTTCTCTTATATGTGAGATCGTCGGTAATGAAGATCGGTAAGAGGAACTTGTGCTGCATATCAAAGTTATTGGAAATGGTCAGGTTCCAGATAAAAAGAAAGCCCGAGATACCTGCGAATTTTTTCTGGTATATGTTCATTATTGCACATTTTCCACTGTTTTTTGAGTGTTGTATTGTCTGACGGATAAAAGGATGGTTAAAGCTAAAAAGAGTGGAATCTTCCACTTCCATGCCCATATTCTGTTCGAATATCACCTTGCCAAAGTGACGGGGGAACTGCTCTGTATTGAAATCGTTTTCTATGTAGTATAATCCTTTGTGATCCTTGTACTCATTCAATGAGCCGTTACGCTCTTTGAAAAATGTATTAATAAAAGAGTGGACCCGGTCGGCTATCTTTTTGATGTCCTCCATTTCCAGAGGGTTCTTTGCATTCTGATCGGAAAATGGGACCAGCATATCGTCGTTTTCCAGGATCTCGACGGCTCTTTTGTATATCTCATTGGAAACATCTTCCATATCATTATCCTTTCTTTCCCGCCTCGAAATGAAATCCATGAACAGCTCATCGAACTTGAAATCCACGTCAAGAGTGGACAGAATGTCACTGTACTTGTCCTCTCCGAATTGTTCCTTGACCAATGACAGTTTCGACTCGATCTTTTCCCTGACGTATTCTTCAATGGTATCCGCAATAACGAAATTTGACACGAACACATCGTGTTCCTGGCCGATCCTGTCCACCCTGCCTATACGCTGTTCTATTTGCATGGGGTTCCAGGGCAGGTCGTAGTTTATAACAACATGACAGAACTGAAGATTGATTCCCTCACCGCCGGCATCGGTCGAGACGAGTATCTGCGAACCGTTTCGGAATCTGTTCTTCTGTCGTATCTTTTCATCCAGGTTCATACTGCCATTGATAGTGGCGGTTTCGTATCCCAATCGCTTTAAACTTTCAACAATGTAATTCTGGGTCTCGATGAACTCGGTGAAGATCAGGATCTTTACATCCTTGTCATTTTCTTTCCTTTTTATCTCATCGATTATCCCTATAAGGCGTCGGAGTTTTGCATCGTTTCTTCCCACCATGGAATTTTTGGCCAATCGTATGCAGTTAGATACAATCTGTATCTCTTTTTTCACCTTGTCAGGGTTTCTAAGCATTGGCCCTATATTCTCGAATATTCGAACCCGTTCCTCAGCCGACATCTCCCCGAACTCTTCCCGGGAAGTATCCAGCATATGTTTTGTTAGTTCTGCCGAGGAGGTGAGGAATTCGAGCCTGCGGTTCAATGATCTCAATATCGCCCTGGAACTGCTGGATACGATACGCTGATACAACATCAACAAAAAGATCATAAGATAATTTTTTTCCTCCTTTGCATAATTGTAGTACTCGCTCACATACTCCGTGACCGCATTATACAATTCAATTTCTGGACCGTCCTCTTCATCGCTTCGTTCTATTCTGCAGACTGTGGTGATCCTGTCCTTGAAAAGAAGATTGCCGTTGAGATCCACCGTGGCCCTTTTCTTGTTGCGAACGGTCACCTTTTTTACATTCTCTGGCACAAGTGAGTCGTATTTATTGAACAGGTATGGATCCACGAGCTTCAACAGGTTGAGAAAGACATCGGATTTCCCTCTGTGCGGAGTGGCCGTGGCAAGAAAGAATATGGGGACTGCTTCGGATATCCCTTTTCCCAGTTTGTATCTGGCGGTTTCCTCTCCTCCCTTATATTTTGATAATTTGTGCGCTTCATCGATAATGACCATGTCCCACTGAGCATTCAGGCATCCGTCGAACACCTCTCTGTTGTGCCACTCCCGCCTGGCCAGTTCGTCCTCTTTCAGTTCATCAGTTATCTTTTTTGGCTTGAGGAAGTCAATTGAGGTGATCGCATGGTCGAAGTTCATCCAAACATTGGTATCCTGCCCGTACAACTCCTTGAAGGCTCTGAAGGTGCCACTGTTGAATATGGAGAAATCCTCGTCGAACTTCAGTTTCATCTCTTCCTGCCACTGTCTTGTCAATCCGGCAGGGGTGATTATCAGAACACGTTTGACGATATTTCTAAGCTTGAGCTCTTCCATGATGAGGGCTGCTTCGATGGTCTTTCCGAGGCCCACCTCGTCTGCGAGCAGGTACCGGGGTCTGAACTGGTTGATCACCCGGTCCAGTGCCAGTATCTGGTGAGGAAGCGGCATTATCTTGTAGCTTGCCGCCGACATCGGTTTCTCGCCGGATGTTGTGGCCTCGATGGTGTGTGCAAGGAAGTTGAGCTTGAACTCGGATACGCTTGAGAATTGACCGGCCCTGAAGAGGTCCAGTGGCGTCTCGATGCTCCTCAGGTCCTCCTCGTACAACTCAACTGTCTTTCCAACAGATTCAAAGAATACCTTGTACGAGGTCTTTGAGAAAAGCTTGCTCCGGGATATGATGATTCCGGATCCATACTCTTCATAGAGATCACATATCACGCTTTGACCGATGTTCATCTTCAAGCTCCTATTCAATTTGTTATGTGCTGTATTCTCTTCTTGCTATCCCCATATGAGTTCTCATTTCGAACCTCCATGGTTATTGAAACTGTCCACTTTGGTGGGTGTGAATGAGAATTGGGGATTGATTGTTTTCCATAACCCTTTCAACAAAATGCTAAGAGTAGTATCGGTTTCTACCTTGTTTTCGGGAGCATAACAGTTCTTTACTTTTGACACGTATCCGCCGAAGCCATTTTTATCGCAGTTTTTCATGATTCTACCCCGTTATCTCCTGGGTCTGTCGATTCTGAATCAATATTTTTTTTCAGCGTTAGCAGTCCACAGTAATCCATTAAAACCTCGATTTTTTCCAAAATGATCGTGCCTGGGGCAAAGTAGCGTTTTGTTTTGGTTATCTTTTTTCCAGGATGATGGTATCTTTTATCATTCTCTCCATTTTCTCGTGGATCCTTGTATTCCCTTCCACTGACAAGTTCGATATCTCCTTTG
>QNAV01000212.1:0-3019 GCA_003641585.1 Thermotoga sp.
AGGTAATACCTCCCATCTTTCTCCCTCACAACGGGGACAGGTAGGAAATCGGCAAGATGCTTCTTCACACCTATCGGCCCACTTCCAGGCCCTCCCATTCCGTGGGGTGTTGAAAACGTCTTGTGGAGATTCAGATGAACTATATCAAAACCCATATCTCCGGGCCTTACCCTTCCCATTATCGCGTTCAAATTCGCCCCATCATAGTAAAGGAGCACCCCTGACTCATGTGCCATACTTGCTATCTTCTCTATATCCTTTTCAAAGAGTCCCAACGTGTTCGGGTTTGTGAGCATAACGGCGGCGGTTTCGTCATCCAAATTCTTTTCAAGTTCCTTGAGATCCACCAAACCTTCTGAACTCGATTTTATTTCGACAACCTCGTATCCTACCATCGAAGCCGATGCCGGATTGGTACCATGTGCAGAGTCCGGTACAATCACCTTCTTTCTCTTAGTGTCATTTTTTGAATCATGGAAAGCTTTCACTATAAGCATACCTGTGAGTTCTCCATGGGCTCCAGCAGCAGGTGCCAACGTCATATCGTCCATACCAGTTATTTCGCACAAGAGCTCCTTGAGGTGATACATGAGTTTCAAGGCACCTTGAGCTGTTTCTTCTGGTTGATAAGGATGAAGGTATCTGAAGCCATCGAGATTTGCTAGATCCTCATTCATCTTCGGATTGTACTTCATCGTACAAGATCCAAGAGGGTAGAATCCCACATCAACCCCGTAATTCTTTCTTGCAAGCTCTGTGTAATGCCTTACTACATCTAGTTCATACACCTCTGGGAGCTCTGGTGGATCTTTTCTCAAAAGATGCTTTGGTATGTCATTTCCAACATCTTCAAATTCATAAGGAGGGAGAGTGTAGGCTTTTCTTCCTCTTCTTGATTTTTCAAAGATCGTCATCTTATCGCCTCCAGGAGTTTTTCAACGTCCTCAGACGATGTGACCTCTGTTGTGCAGGCAAGAGCACAATCGGAAAGTTCTTTGTAGAACCTGGCAAGAGGTAATGGACCGAGTACTTTCTTCTTCACCATTTCCCTCCACTTCTTTTCGTAATTTCCTCCCACTTTGAAAACGAATTCGTTGAAAAATGGTCCTTTGAATCTTCTTTCAAATCCGATCTCTTCCAGCTTCTTCAAAAGGTAATGAGCTGTGTTCATGGATCTATAAGCGACTTCTTTCAGCCCTTCTTTCCCCATGACACTCATGTAAACAGCCGTTGCGAGAGCTGAGAGAGCATGGTTCGAGCATATGTTTGAAGTTGCTTTCGCTCTTCTTATGTGCTGTTCTCTCGTTTGAAGGATCATGACGTATCCTCTCTTTCCTTCGACGTCTTTCGTTTCTCCTATGATCCTTCCCGGCATCTTCCTCACGTGTTTTTCAAGAGTTGCGAAAAAGCCAAGACCAGGCCCCCCAAAGGAGGGGTAGAGTCCCAAGCTTTGCCCTTCTCCCACAACGATATCCGCTCCGAACTTTCCAGGAGGTTCCAGCAAGGCTAGAGACACAGGCTCAGTAACAACAACGAACACCACATTTTCCGGTATCTCATTTCGCAATTTTTCCAGATCCTCGACAATGCCAAAAAAGTTCGGATACTGAACCACAACAACGGCGGTCTCATCGTCTAATTTCTCCTTAAGGTCATCGAGGGATGTCTCCCCCGTATCATCGTTGAAGCTTATCTCATCGATTTTGAATCCTTGAGCTTTCACATAAGTTTCCGTCGTAATCCTGTATTCAGGATGAACGGCTTTGGATACGAGAACTTTCCTTCCTTTGGAAATCCTCAGTCCCATGAGGACGGCTTCGGCAGTTGCCGATCCCCCGTCGTACATGGAGGAATTTGCAACCTCCATACCTGTGAGTTCACATATCATAGTCTGATACTCAAAAAGAGCTTGAAGGGTTCCCTGAGAGACTTCGGCTTGGTAAGGAGTATATGCCGTTAAAAATTCTGGCTTCATCGCTATGTGGTGAACTACGGAAGGGATGTATCTTAGATAAACGCCAGCACCCATAAAAACGGAGAGATCTTTCAGTGAAATGTTCTCACTCGCTAACTCTTCCAGATGTCTTCTCACTGAGAACTCATCCTGAGACTCGGGTATCTTCAAATCGCTCGTTATGGTAATTGGGACTTCGGAGTAGAGATCTTCCACGCTTTTCACTCCTATGTATCTCAGCATTTCCTCTATATCTTCTTCAGTGTGAGGAATGTAAGGATACTTCTTCATTCTCCTTCCTCCTCACAGAACTTTTTGTATTCTTCTTCAGAAAGGAGTTCATCGAGCTGAGAAGGGTTTTCCACTTTGATTTTGAATATCCATCCCTTTCCTTCGGGGTCTTCGTTGATCAATCCTGGGTTGTCGTTCAAAGTTTCGTTAACTTCCACTACCTCACCATCGGCAGGACTGTAAACGTCACTTGCTGCTTTTACGGATTCCACAGTCAATACCGCCTCACCCTTTTTCACCTTCTTTCCAACATCTGGTAACTCCACATAGACCACATCTCCCAATTTTTCTTGAGCGTAGTTCGTTATACCAACTGTTCCCGTTCCATCACTCAGTTCTATCCATTCATGAGTTTTCGTATATTTTTTCATCTTCACACCTCCTTAGTTTTTTTCCCCGATTTGACGGTACCTCTGTAGAAAGGCAACTTCACGACCTCGGCTTTTATCTTCCTTCCTCTAACTTCAACTTCCACTTCGTCCCCATTTTTAACGGATCCAGATCGTACGATGGCAAGGGCTATTGACTTTTCAAGGGTTGGTGAGTAATTCCCGCTTGTGACATTGCCGATTTCTTTCCCATCTTTGAAAACTTTGTAACCGTGCCTCGCTATACTTTTACCTTTCAGAACAAGGCCTATGATCTTTCTTCTCACCCCCTTCTCTTTTTGGGTCAAAAGCGCTTCCTTCCCTATGAAATCCTTGTGGAATTTAACAACCCAGGAAAGGCCAACCTCAAGGGGTGTGGTGTTTTCATCCATGTCTTCTCCGTATA
>QNAV01000213.1:0-3009 GCA_003641585.1 Thermotoga sp.
ACTATATACGTGTTCGATCCAACTCTCTTTATACCTATGATCTCATCGTAATCGTATTCATCCATGATCTCTCCAAAGAGCTCTTCTAAAATATCTTCGAGAGTCACAAGACCAGCAGTTCCCCCATATTCGTCCACAACTATAGCCATATGAACTTTCTTCAATTTGAAATGCCTTAAAAGCTCACTTATTTTCATCGTCTCAGGTATGTAGATGGTTTCTCTCATTATCTCTTTCACCTTCATGTTCCCCACGATGTCATAACCTCTCTCCTCCATCAACGTGATAACGTCTTTGACATAACACACACCTATTATGTTGTCTATGGTCTCCCGGTAAACGGGGATTCTGGAATACCCTTCCTCTCTTATCAATTCCATGAGGTCTTTTACACTCGCTTCATCCTCCACCGCAACGATCTCTACTCGCGGAGTCATTATTTCTCTAACGGAAGTTTCCTTCATCTGGAAGGCTCTTCTTACGATCTGCTCCTCTTCTTGTTCAATCGTTCCCATCTCTCCTCCAACTCGGACAAGGGATACTATATCTTCTTCCGTTATGAATGGAGCCTCTGCCATGGCTTTCCCACCGAAGAATCTTATCATCATATTTGAAATGGCCATGAGAGCTGTTGTGACGGGATGAAACACTTTGGAAAGTATCCTCACAAGTTTTATGGTGAAGTTGAAAACCTTCTCCGGATTTTCCTTTGCATAGATCTTTGGAGTTATCTCACCGAATATCAGTATCAGAGTTGACATGACGATGGTGGCCATAAGAGCAGCGAGTTCCTTGTTCTTCATGAGGGTTATGAAAAGAACTGTCGCAAGTGAAGATGCGAGAATGTTGACGAGATTGTTGGCTATGAGAATCGTCGTGAGAAGCTTGTTGGAGGTGTGAATGTATGTTTCTTTTTCCTCTGAACTTTCCTCAGTTTCTAAGAACTCTTTAATCTTAATTCTGCTCATGGAAGTGAGAGCAGTTTCGGAGGAAGAGAAAAAGTTGGAAAAGTAGAGGAGAAAACCAAGAGCCAGTATTTCGAAAACAACTTCTCTAATACTACTCACAGACTCATCCACTTGATTACCACCTCCAAACTCAATAATGATAAGTTTCACCTTTCAGAATTTTGAAAGCCCTGAATAATTGCTCCAGAATCAGTATCACACATAGTTCATGGGTGAAAGTCATCTTGGATATAGATAGCAAAAAATCAGCCTTTTTTCGGATCGAGTCATCGATACCGAAAGGCCCTCCTATGACTATATCCAGATTTTTCCCTCTTTCTAGGATTCCCCTCAACAATTTCGAGAAATCTTCAGAATCCAACTCCTTTCCCCTCACATCGAGGAGGAGAAGAAATGCTTTTTCCCTTAAATATCTTTCTATTTTCTCTGCTTCTTTTCTTATTATAATATCTTTTCTCGTTTTTTTGATATCCCCATCTCTTGCTACCGTTATCATCTCAACGTCTGCAAACCTTCTCAGGAGTTTTTTGTAATGATCAACACCATCTTTTATGAATCCTGTTATTTTTCCAGGTACAATGATCCTTATCTTCATTTTTTATACACCACTTTAC
The DNA here is from genome assembly GCA_003641585.1 of Thermotoga sp. GTDB lineage: Bacteria > Thermotogota > Thermotogae > Thermotogales > Thermotogaceae > 4484-232. The sequence goes on from QNAV01000213.1 coordinate 1,583, forward strand.
CATCTTTGACAACTGCTCTCACAACATCGTGAGAAGGTAGGTAAGGTATGGCGTTGTACGATGGTAGATCATACAGGACGAGATCTGCCCTTTTACCGATCTCTATCGATCCTCTGTCGTGTGCTACTCCTAAAACTGCCGACGAGTTCAACGTGTATGCAACGATCGCCTCTTCTGGCGTCATCTTCAATTTCAAAACGGCAAGGTTCATTATCAGTGAAGGATCGTTTATCGGACAGGATCCAGGATTGAAATCTGAAGCCAGTGCCACTATCGCTCCAGAATCTATCAAATCCCTTGCTCTTGCGAAAGATTCGTTCAGGAAATAGCTAGTTCCAGGCATCAAGACAACTATGGTATTCGATTCGGAAAGAAGCTCTATTTCCTCATCGTCGATCTTTAAAACATGATCAACCGATATCGCTCCGAGTTCAATTGCTAGCTTGGTTGCACCAACGTTTTCTAACTCATCGGCATGCATCCTTATCTTAAATCCCATTTTTTTGGCCTTTTCTAAAAAACCTCTTGCTATATCCGGTGTGAATACACCTTTGTCGCAGAAAATATCTACAACATCGGTGTATTTTCTCGCATCACCCAGCATATCCATCAACTCTTCCATGTACTCATCTTTCATCCTGTCCTTTGGAAAAGCGTGAGCTCCCAAGAATGTGGAAAAAACATCTATGGGGTGTAACTCGTCCAATATCTTCAAAACCTTCAACTGCTTGATTTCATCTTTTTTTCTCAAACCGTATCCACTTTTTCCTTCTAGGGTGGTAACACCTTTTTTCAACATCTCATCCAAAAACTTCCTGTTGAAGGATACAAGATCACCTATACTAGCCTCTCTGACTTTTCCCATTGTGTTTATGATTCCCCCACCCTTTTCTAATATCTCTAGATAGGAGGCTCCTTGAGCTCTCATAACGAATTCTTCCTCTCTGTATCCGTAGAAAGGAATGTGGGTATGTGGATCGACAAGACCAGGTAATACCAATTTTGCCTTCAATTTGAATAAAGGATCGTAGGGTGAATCACTTTCGGCTATATCGGCTATCTTCCCTTCATTCACAACTATATAAACTTTTTCTAAAACTTCTAACTTCATCTTCTTCCCTCGCAGAGGTTCCTTGCCAACAGGTGTCACGACATTTTCAGCTTCTATCAGAAGCTCAACTTTCACCTTTCTCCAGCTCCTTCGCGAAAATATCGAGAACATTGTTCTCGATGATCTTACTCACATCAAAATCTTCCAATTGAAGATAGAAAGCAGCTGATTCAACAAGAGCAAGAAGTGGTACGAGTCCCACTATCTCGGAACCCACAACAGGGACACCGTACCTTTCGGCTTCTCTCTTTATAACTTCGAAAACTCTGAACATAGGACTCTTCTTGTAATTTGTAAGATTCATGGAAACCTGAAC
>QNAV01000214.1:0-3007 GCA_003641585.1 Thermotoga sp.
CTTGGTGCTTCGAAAGCAAGCTTCAGAATCTCCCTTATCGTCTCTTCGTCAACAGGAGTGCTTTCATATTTTCGGACACTTCTTCTAGATTTTATGAAATCCACAAGCTCTTTTTTCAAGTTCATCACCCCTTTAGAGAATTAAATCATAAACCGCTTCCGTAGTAGAATAAATACTTGAAAAATTCAGGAGGGGTGAAAACGTGGTAAGAGTCAGATTCGCTCCAAGCCCAACTGGTTACCTTCATGTTGGAGGTGCAAGAACGGCTCTGTTCAACTGGATGTTCGCAAGAAAGGAGAAAGGTGTATTTATTTTGAGGATAGAAGATACCGATATAGAAAGATCGAGTGGAGATTTTGAAAGAGCCATCATGGATGCTCTGAAATGGTGTGGCATTGATTGGGACGAAGGGCCCGATGTTGGAGGCCCATATGGACCGTACAGGCAGAGTGAGAGGGTTGAAGATGGGATATATGAAAGATTTGCAAGGCAGCTTGTTGAGATGAAGAAAGCTTACTATACGGTTTACGATTTGGAGGATAAGGAAAAAGAGATCGGAAGGTTCTACGAATATCCAGAGGATTTCGTTCACAAAGGTCATGATATAACCATCAAATTCAAGATACCAAAAGGTGAAACCACCTTCAACGACCTTCTTAAAGGAACCCTCAAGTTCGATAACTCATCTTTCGAAGATTTCGTCATAATAAAATCCAACGGTTTTCCAACTTACAATTTCGCTGTCGTTATTGACGATCATCTTATGAATATAACCCACGTTTTCAGAGGGGAGGATCACCTCTCCAACACGCCAAAGCAGATAATGCTCTATGACTCTTTCGGGTGGGATCATCCTGTTTTCATGCACATTCCTCTCATACTTGGGCCTGACAGATCCCCCTTGAGCAAGAGACACGGTGCGACGTCCGTTGATCACTTCAGAAAGGAAGGGTATCTGAGTAGAGCCCTCGTCAACTATCTGGCCCTTCTTGGATGGAGAGTCGAAGGTGATGAAGTGTTTCTCATAGAAGAAAAATTGAGAGATTTCAAACCTTCAGATATATCGAACAAGGGAGTTATATTCGATCACAAAAAACTTGAGTGGTTGAATGGAAAACACATGAGATCAATGGAGCTTGAAGATCTGATAGATCGTTTCAAAGAATGGCTTTCACTTGTCGGGAGGGAAGATATCATATGTGAAATGGAGAAAGACAGAAAATACACCTTGAACGTTATAAAAATATGTAGGGAAAAAGTGAACACCCTGAAACAGCTTTTAGAAATATCTGAACCGTTTTTCAACGATGAATACCCTTACGAAGAAGAGTACATCGACAGGTATTTGAAAAAGGAATTTTCAAGGAAGGTGTTGGAAGCTACCTACCAATCCTTCTCAAATTTGAGTGAGTGGTCCATGGAAGCTATAGAGAAGCTTCTCAGGGATCTTGCATCGTCTGGGATCACTTCGAAGAAGAATTTCTTTCAGGCTGTAAGAGGCGCTGTTACAGGAAAATTGGTAACGCCAGGACTTTTTGAAACAATCCACGTCCTTGGGAAGAAGAAAACTCTGGAAAGATTGAGAAGAACAATGGAGAGATCCATATGATTGAGGTGAACATCAGGTCCATAGCAAACAAAGTTAAAGGTCAAGGAGTAGGCTCTGCTTTTGAAGATCACGTGAAGGTACTGAGAAAATCGAAAAAGATCAGGGTCTTCGTCAATGATAAAGATCTGCACGATGTCCTCCATGTTCACACGATGGACGTTCCTTCCTTTCTAGAGATATGGAAATATAAAAGGTCTGGAAAGAGAGTTTCGATATCTGTTCACGTTGTTCCGGACTCCTTGAAAGGAAGCTTGAAACTTCCTAGTTTTCTCAGAAAGGGTTTTGGAATCTATCTTCGTTATTTCTATGATTCGGCTGATAAATGCGTGGTTGTGAATCCATATTTCAAGAAGGAACTTGTGAATATGGGGATAAGAGAGGATAAAATCGTTTTCATACCGAACACCGTAGCAACAGACATGTTCTATCCCAGGGAAAATAAGAAAGAATTGAGAAAGAGGCTGGGATTGCCTGAAAAAGCGTTCATTGTCCTTGGAGCCGGTCAGATTCAGCAGAGGAAAGGGATAGATGATTTCGTGGAAGCAGCTAAGGTTTTAAAAGACACACTGTTCATATGGCTTGGTGGGTTTTCCTTTGGAAAAATGATGAAAGGGTATGAGAGGTATAAAAAACTTTTAGAAAATCCTCCCGAAAATATCATCTTCACAGGCATTGTTGAGAGGGAAAGAGTGGCACTCTATCTGAACGCATCAGATGTTTTTTTCCTTCCATCCCACCATGAATTGCTTCCGATGTCAGTTCTGGAAGCTGTGAATTGCGATCTACCTTTGATTTTAAGGGATCTTGATATCTACAAAGACGTGTTTTTCGAAAATTACACGAAAGCATCCAATGTTGCAGGATTTGTTGAACTTATAAAAAGATTCAAGGAAGATAGAGCATTCTATGAACGGTACAAACAGAAATCGAGAGAACTTGCAGAGTGTTATTCCCCTGATAGAATACTAAAGATGTGGGAAAATTTCTTCTATGAGCTTGTCAAATCTGACCAATAGGAACACAGGTATCTCTCTTCAACTCCCTGTACATCTCAGATATCCTTTTTTCTAGAACCGGATGCACGTATTCTGGTTCTATGTCGAGAAAAGGTCTTAAAAAGAAATCCCTATTCTGGAAGTCGTAGTGAGGTATAACCAGATTTTCTGTTCTCACGATAAGATTTCCGTAGAACAAGATGTCTATGTCTATTTTTCTGGGACCCCATTTTTCCTTTCTCTCTCTTCCTAAAAGTTTTTCTATGTACAAGACAAGATCCAGAAGTTCATGAGGACTCAATCTTGTTTCAACCTCCAAAACGAGATTTAGAAAGGGTGGCTGATTCTTCAAACCATAAGGTTCCGTTTCATATATGTGTGACCTTCTCCTCGGATAAACACC